>JBBSJI010000170.1:0-3796 GCA_038257425.1 Chitinophagales bacterium | reverse complement strand
GCAAAAAAGTTTGCTATACCGGCAGAGGAACTGAACAGGAAACATATTGCAGAGCAACTGGATAAACGGGGGATAAATAATGAAACTGCTATGCAGTTGCAAAGTCTTTTAGATGAAATAGAGTGGCAGTTATATACCCCGTTTGCAACAAATGAGAAGATGAAAGAACTTTATGAAAGGTCACATGATCTTATCCAACTTATGAATACATACCGCAGTTAAGTATAGGTAAACTTATAGCCCACACCTCTTACGGCATGGAAATATTCAGGGTCACGGCTATCCTCTTCAAAATACTTACGAAAATTTAAAATGAAGTTATCAATGGTTCGGGTTGTAGGATAAACATTATAGCCCCAAACCACCTGCAATATTTTTTCACGGGTTACTACTTCGTTCTTATTTTCAATCAGCAGCTTCAGCAGCATGATCTCTTTTTTTGTTAAGGTAACCCTTGCACCGCTTTTGGTAAAAGCTTCGGATCCTTTAAAGTCTATTTTATTTTTACCAAAACTATAAACATCCGGGATTGGTTGCTTACTGCTTAGGCGCTCACTTTTTTTGATGAGATTATTCACCCTTATGAGTAATTCTTCCAGGTTAAAAGGTTTGGTCAGGTAATCATCTGCACCTTTTTTTAAGCCAAGCACCCTGTCGGCACTGCTGTTCTTTGCACTCAGTATTAATATTGGAATATCAGGATTGCTTAACCTGATCGTTTCGCAAACGGTAATGCCATCTACTTCGGGCAGCATTACATCCAATATGATGAGGTCAAAATATTCTTTCTGTACGGCATTCAAAGCCTCGGCCCCGTCGTATGCACCGGTAATTTCATAGCCTTCCAGCTCCAGGTTCAGCTTAAGTGCTTCCTGTAAGTTCTCCTCGTCTTCTACCAGTAATATCGAAAATTTTTTATCGGCCATATCGTGTGCTGTTATTTTTCGGGTGATGCATGCAAAGTAACTGTAAAAATAGCACCGGATGGAGTATTGTCTGTCACAATAATGTTTGCATTATGCTGTTTAGCTATTTTTTGGGTAAGATAAAGCCCCAAACCCGTGCCTTTAGCGGATTTTGTAGCAGCATTACCTACCCGGTAAAACTTATCGAAGATTTTTTTTCGCACAGCTTCAGCAATGCCTTTGCCCATGTCTTTTACCTGTAAAAAAATTGTATTGTTTTTCTCTGATAATAAAATGCTTACGGGAAGATCTTTAGCACCATACTTTATAGCATTATCAATAAGATTATTTACCAGCATCTGTAATAATAACCTGTCGCCGGTAATAAAAATATCAGGTTCAATGATCGCTTCAGTTTTTTGTTGTGGATAGCGGGTAACAAAATCCTGTACGCATTTGCTAACCAGTTCGCTCATATTGGTATCCTCATTGGTAATCCGGTAACCACCTGCTTCTATCTGCGAGGATAAGAGCATGTTATTGCAGAGTGCATTCAGCCGGTTAGTCTCTTCCAGCGTGGTTTGTATAAGCCTTTGCTGCTGCTGTTCATCCAGTTTTCTTTTCTGCATGGTTTCCAGGTTAAGTTTGGCAACAGATATGGGCGTCTTTAATTCATGGGTGATGGCGATCATGAAATTCTGCTGTTGCTCACTTATCCTTAACTCACGCCTTACAGCCCTGAAAACGAAAACGGCCCCCACAACGATCAGTAAAAAGAAAGTGAAACCTTCACCCAGGTATTGGGCTGTCTTTCTTTTTTCAAAATCATTTATTTCAGCAAGCTTTGCCTGGTAAGCGGGATCTGTTTGCTGCAGCTGTTCTGTTTCATAAGTTGCCATCTGTTTGTTCTGCCTGTTTAAAGCAATGAACCACCATATTAATGCCGCCAGAATATAGGCCAGTAAAAACCAGTAAAGAATAAAAATTGAACGGAGTTTTTTTGATTTGGATGCCATAAATAAGTTAGGCAAAGGTATGTATTATGTAGTTGACGAATTTCATGGGTTCGCCAGCGGAAATTAATTCCTTTTATCCAAACCCCAGCTCAGCTTATTTCTCAGGGTTTGCAGAAAATTATTTTCATTAAGGCGGATAAGGTTGAACATAAATTCTTCTTTTCTTACTGCCAGTTGAATTTCTTTGGTAACAATCTCCCGGCGGCTGTCTAAAGTGCATAAGAAACCATCAGTTCTTCCTTCCACTTCAAAAGAAATGATATTGTTATCCGGTATCACTATGGGGCGTATATTTAAATTATGGGGTGATACCGGCGTAATTACAAAACTGCCACTCTCCGGAAAAACTACAGGGCCGTTACAGCTCAGGGAATATCCAGTAGATCCTGTGGGCGTAGATACGATCAATCCATCGGCCCAATAAGTATTTAAGAATTCACCATTTAAATATGTGTGAATCTTGATCATGGGTGATGAATCTTTTTTATGCAGCGTAAATTCATTTAAGGCATAAGGGGTATTTCCAAAAAGCGGAATGTTGGAGTCTAAGTGTATAAGCGTTCTTCTATCCAGTACATAGGTCCTGTTTACAAGCGCTTGAACTGCAGAGTGCAGGTCTTCCTTACCTATATTAGCTAAAAATCCCAGTCGGCCATAATTGATACCGGCCACAGGTATACCGCTGTTTTTAACTAATGTAACCGTATCTAATAAAGTACCATCACCACCAAGGCTGATGATAAAATCAATTTTATTATCCAGGTCTGCGGAAGAATTAAAGGTTGAGTATTTTGCTTTGCAATCAATAGCCGAATAGAATTGGTTGAAAAAATCCTGGTAAAAAACAAGCTCTACACCACTTACTGCCAGTTCATCCAGTAACTGTATAATATCCTGGTGCTGGTTATTTTCTATTCCCCTGCTGTAGATCGCTATTTTCATACCCCTATCCCCTAAAGGGGGATTTTCATGTTTTAGTAATTATTAAAAACCCGATTGGTTGTGTAAAAATAAACCGTTTTCTTTTAATTGGTTAAAGCTGTACTCAAACCGCAGGTTTATATCGTACAAGGTAAGAATATCTATGCCAAAACCACCAGTATATAGTAACCGGTTATTAAGATATGTGTAGCCGTTCGGCTTATTGTATGCATATCCAAGGTCGGCATATGATTTTGCAAATATGGTAAATGGTATTTTAGTGAGTATTTTTGGAAAGAAAGGAAAAGGTATATTGAATGCAACCAGTTTTTTCTTAATAGTTGATTTTAAAAACCCGGTAGCTACGCCATCAATTACATAATATTCAAGGCCCCGTAAATAATTTTCTCCATAGCCAAGGGACCGCTGGTTTATAAAAGCCTGCCTAAAGGGCAATATTAATTTTCCGTTTACAGTAAAACTGCTGTACCAGTTTTTGCCCATTTCAAAATACTTATTATATCCGGCTTCAAGAGCAAGCATATTAATTCCACCAGTAAATCCTAATCCTCTTTTTTGAATGGCAAAATAACTTGTGCGGCCTGTTAAAGGGTAAGAAACATTATTTACATTAACATACTGGTTTATGTATTTGATATCAACAATATCTTTTGAGCTTACGGGATCATTAAAATAAGCAGGGTTATATTTTACATTAATTATAGAGTCATCTACTTTTTGGTGTGTGTATGTCAGTGAAAAAATATGTTTCTTAAATAATCCTTTCCTCACAGAGTAGCCGGAAGTAATAGAAAGTGTATTGCGGGTAAAATCTGGTTTTTTATAAAAAAGTGTTTTGTTTGATGAATCAGTGAGATAAAGGATTTCCCTGTTTTGTGCATAACCAGCACCAATTGTAAAGCCTTCATTTAAAGAAGAGCTGCTGTATGGATT
>JBBSJI010000169.1:0-3850 GCA_038257425.1 Chitinophagales bacterium | reverse complement strand
GTTGAGTGCAGCAGTCTTTTGAATTTTTACTTTTGATTTTTGACTTTTCCTTGCCGTCAGGCTTTAAAAAACAAACTTATTTTTTCTTCCCTCCCACTACACTTAACTTAGCCAATTAAAAACTAATTGTTTTGAACAGCATAAAAATCTATACCGATGGCTCCTCCCGTGGCAACCCTGGCCCCGGTGGTTTTGGCGTAATCCTGATGTACAATGATCACCGCAAGGAAATATCCAAAGGTTACCGGCTTACCACCAATAACCGGATGGAATTGTTGGCAGTGATAACCGGGCTGGAATCCATCACCAAAAAAGAATTACCTGTAATTGTTTACTCCGATAGCCAGTATGTGGTAAAAGCGGTTGAAGAAGGTTGGCTGAAGAACTGGATAAAAACAGATTTTAAAGGTGGCAAAAAAAATAAGGATCTCTGGACCAGGTATTACCAACTCTCCCAAAACAGGGACATACAATTAAAATGGGTTAAGGGTCATGCCGATAATCCATTCAATAACCGCTGCGATGAACTGGCAACTTCCGCTGCCGATGGAAAGAATCTTACCATTGATGAAGGTTATGAGGCATTAATTTGATGATTTGATAATTTGATGATTGCCTAATGATAGCAGAACCATCTTCAAATCAGTTTTAAGCAACTGCTTTTTTGGTAAATGCAAAACGTTGTACCAGGTAATAAGTACCAAAAAGAATAGTACTGTAAACCAGGTCTGCAATAATTCCTGTCTTTAAGAAAGGCAATCCTCCTGCCAGGCTGGCAATATACCCGCTGAAATTTTGTGGATATAAATGATAAATAGGGTTGTCAAAAATAAAGAAGGCTGAATTTGATAAAAAGAAGAACAGTAATGAAGATCCTACAGAATAACCGGCAACTGTAAGTACATTTATCTTTTTCATACTAAAGGCAATAAGGGTAATTAAAGCCAGTATACCATAACCTACCAACTGGCCCCATCCCCAAAAGCCCGGGGCTATATTAAACACTTCAAATAAAACATCACTAAGGAACATGGCCAGTAAGGGCATTGCGAAAGCAAGCCTCCTGTCCTTTATAACCGCTCCGGCAAAAATGGCCATACCAATTACAGGACTGAAATTATTGGGATACATGATCACCCGGCTTAATGCCGCTATAATGATCAATAACCCTGCTATGATTAATATAGATGTACTTTGTTTGTTCATTTTAAATTTGCTTTGTGCAAAAATAAGCAATTATAGTTTTTCAATAAGCATTTAATAGCATCATTTGTCCTCATGCTGTTAATTACCTTATTTATTACCTTTAAATATGGCCAAACACAACCTTACCGGTATTGATGGAGAAGCCCTGGCAGTAAAATACCTGTCAGATAAAGGGTACAAAATAATGCACCAGAACTGGCGGCATTCGCATTGGGAGGTTGATATCATTGCTGAGAAAGATGGTATCCTCCATTTTATTGAGGTAAAAACAAGACTCAGCAAAAAATTTGGCTACCCCGAAGAAAATGTAAGTACAAAGAAAATTCAGAATCTTATTAATGCAGCAGAAGAATATTTATACCAAAATCCGCAGTGGGTAAGGATACAGTTTGATATTCTTTCTATCTCTCTTTTAAATGGAGAACCGGTAGAATATTTTTTAATAGAGGATGTGTATTTATAATGGATACTTGATAATGAAGTAATGAATAATGCGGAGTTTGATAATTCAGGCAACCAGGCTTTTTGAAAGAATTATCAATTATCCATTATTTAATTATCCATTAATGCCTCCATCTTTTCAACCAGCTTGTAGGTAGCGGGGCAATATTCAATATTCTGCATGTGCACATGCATATAATCCACCATTTTCCTTTTTGGCAAATGCGGAAAACCCGAACAGTCAACCGGGCGTATTTCGTAAATGGAACATTTATTATCTGTAAGGTTTAAAAACTGGCAGGGCTGTTTTTTATTTTGCCAATCCTTATCTTTTTTTTCGTAGATGAGCCACTTATCACTGAACTGCTGTGGCGTTTCATTAAAGTGTGCTGCAATTCTTTTAATATCAGCTTTGGTGTAGGTTGGTGTCATTGTTTTGCAGCAGTTGGCACAGGTAAGGCAATCCACTTCTTTCCATACTTCGGGTTCAAGCGCTAAAGTAATTTTATCCAGGCCACGGGGAGGATTCTTTTCTAATCTTCTTAAGAAACTTTTTAGTCGCTTTTTATTAAGTGTTACTTTTCGTTTAAATG
This sequence comes from Chitinophagales bacterium, assembly GCA_038257425.1. Lineage (GTDB taxonomy): Bacteria > Bacteroidota > Bacteroidia > Chitinophagales > Chitinophagaceae > Ferruginibacter. Next base: position 1,610 of record JBBSJI010000169.1, on the reverse strand, counting down.
AACGTAGATTAACTGCCAGCATATTGTATTTTGATAACTAATAACGAAATTGAGGTAGCGAAAATAGTGTATAATTGACTTTAATCAGCAAACTGTTAATAAACCTTAATGTATAAGTTTGAAAAGTTGTCGGGCTGAGCCTGTCGAAGCCGATATAGTTCGTAGCATTCCGCCTTCGACAAGCTTCCCGACATAATCGGGACAGGCAGGCTGACAGCTCAATAATTAAAGTATAAATTGAAAACTGAACCACTATCAAAAACTTATTAAAACATCATGTGGGAACCTTATAAAAAAGGATTTAAAGCCTGGCTTCAACTGGAGAGATCTTTAGCAGATAATTCTGTAGAGGCATACCTGCGTGATATAAATAAACTTACAGATTATTTACAAGCTACCAGTAAACTAGTTCCGCCACAGGAGATTGAACTAAAGGACCTGGAAAATTTTGTACAATGCATAAGTGAACTGGGCATGACAGTTGCCTCGCAATCAAGGATAATATCAGGCTTAAAAAGTTTTTATAAGTATTGCATTATGGAGCAGATAGTAACTGCTGATCCCACTGCTTTGCTGGAAGCGCCTAAGCAAAAACGAACCTTACCCGATACGCTTAGTTTTGATGAGATCGAAAACATCATAGCACAGATAGATCATAGCAAACCCGAGGGCGGCCGTAACAAAGCCATATTGGAAACCCTGTACAGTTGCGGATTACGGGTGAGTGAGCTGGTTAACCTCTGCATAAGTTGCCTTTACCTTGATATTGGTTTTATCAGGGTGATCGGCAAGGGTGATAAGGAAAGGCTGGTCCCTATTGGCAGCGATGCCATTAAATACATCAACATTTATAAAAAAGATATAAGGGTGCATATACCCGTAAAGCCCGGGCAGGAGGATTATCTTTTTTTAAACCGCAGGGGAAGCAAACTAAGCCGGGTAATGATATTTATTATGCTGAAGGAACTGGTTAAAAAAGCGGGGATAGAAAAAACAATTTCCCCGCATACTTTCCGTCACTCTTTTGCTACACATCTGGTAGAGGGTGGTGCCGATCTGAGGGCTGTGCAGGAAATGCTTGGCCATGAAAGCATTACCACCACCGAAATTTATACGCACTTAGACAGGGAATACCTGAGAGATACATTGCACCAGTTTCACCCTGCGTTTAAATAGGTGTCAGGCCACTATAAAGACTCTAAAACATTAATACCGTTATATAAATTAAGGCACAATAAAATTAAAGAATGAATATAGTGGCCAGACACCTAAAAAAAACCGGTCAGTTGTTCCTTTTATAAATGAAAATTTAAGGTAATAAACATAATGCGTTTAAATAGGTGTCAGGCCACCATAAAGACTCTAAAACATTAAATACGGTTATATAAATTAAGGCACCTGCAAAATTAAGGCTGTAATTAGTGGCCAGACACCTAAAAAAAACCGGTCAGTTGCTCCTTTGTATTATTGAAAATTTGAGGCAACAACATGACCGGCACAAACAACAATCACTATTGAACTATGAAACTGCTTTTATTAACCTGTTTATTTTTACTATCATAAATGCTGATAAAATAGATACCACTACCCCACCTGGAATCAGCTATTAT
>JBBSJI010000168.1:0-4024 GCA_038257425.1 Chitinophagales bacterium | reverse complement strand
TTAATCAATTGGTTGATGGAATGGATAATATGGCGCCGGGTCTGAATTTTTCTGTTGGTGCAATTATCGGTTTAAGCGAACTGGATGTTGATAATATTGAGCTTTTATCAGGTGCATCATCAGCATTATATGGTGCAGGCGGTATGAACGGTACTTTATTAATGACCTCAAAAAATCCTTTCAAATACCAGGGCTTATCTTTTTTAATTAAAGAAGGATTAATGCATGTTGGCAGTAACAGCCAGCGTGCAGCATCTCCATACCATAACTGGAATATGAGATGGGGTAAAAAAGTTTCTGATAAATTTGCCTTTAAAATCAATGCTGAATTAATACAGGCTAAAGACTGGCAGGGCAGGGATTACAGGAACTATGCCCGTGCTGCTACAGGTGGCAGTGTTAAAGCAGGCACAAGGGCAACTGATCCTAATTACGATGGTATAAATGTATATGGAGATGAAACTACTGCGGAAATAAGAACTGCAGTTTTAAATACGATAGGTCAAGCTGCACCATTCCTTAAGAACTTTATTGATACTTTGAATGGTGGTGCTGCCATTAATGTATCCCGTACAGGTTATACTGAAAAAGAAGTAACGAATCCAAATACGGTAAACTTTAAGCTGGGTGGCTCTTTGCATTATAAAGTAACTCCATTCACTGAAGCTGTTTTAGCAGGTTACTGGGGTACGGGTAATACCGTTTATACCGGAAGTGAAAGATATTCTTTGAAGGATTTTAAAATGGGTCAATACAAATTTGAATTGAACAACAGGTATTGGTCTTTCAGGGCATACACCACCCAGGAAAATGCAGGTGAATCTTATAACACAACAGTTGCAACCCGTTTATTTAATGAGAGCTGGAAACCAAGCGGCGGAGCAACGGGATGGTATGCACAATATTCTCAAACCTACCTTGCAGCAAGATTAAATGGTGCAAGTGATGCTGATGCTCATACAGCAGCAAGGGCACAAACAGATATTGGCCGTCCGGCTGCAGGCAGCCCACAATTTGTAAGAGCTTATGATTCCATACGTAAAAAACCAATCTCTAAGGGTGGTGCATTGTTACTTGATAAATCTGATCTGTATAGCGTTGAAGGGAATTATAACCTGTCTCATTTAACGGGTAAATATGTTGACCTGTTAATTGGAGGTAGTTACAAACAATATGTATTAAATTCTGAAGGAACTTTATTTGCCGACTCAACAGGTGCAATTAAAATTTCGGAATATGGTGCTTATTTACAGGCCAGCAAGAGATTAATGGATCGTATTCATTTAACCTTATCGGGCCGATATGATAAGAATGAGAATTTTAAAGGGCGTATTACACCAAGGGCAACAATGTTGTTTAAGGTAAAAGAAAATAATAATGTACGTCTTTCTTATCAAACAGCTTATCGTTTCCCAACTAACCAGCAACAATTTATTAGCCTTGTAGTGGGTAGTAATGTTCGTTTAATTGGTGGTGATCCAAGTTTCAGAACTCATTTTAATTTTGCAGGAAGACCAATTTATGATTTTGATGAATTAAGAAAAGGTAATATCGTGCCATATACCCCACAGAACCTTAAGCCTGAGTCTTTATCTTCTTTTGAAGCAGGATATAAGGGCTTGATGCTTGAAGGCAAATTGCTTGTAGATGTTTATGGTTATTATGGAACTTATAAAGATTTCTTAGGCCGTAAAGTAACAGTACAAAAAATAGGAAGCGGTTCAATTGCTTTATCTGATACCTTAAATGGTTACAGGTATTCAATTCCTGTAAACTCAACTGATAAAGTAAAAACCTATGGTTTTGGTTTAAGTGTTGATTACAGGTTGCCATTGAATTTTACGGTAAGCGCTAACATGTCTTCAGATATTTTAAAAGATGTACCATCAAATTTTGTGGCTTATTTCAATGCACCAAAATATAAAGCCAATGCCTCATTGGGCAATTCAGGTTTTGGTCCGGCCAAACGTTTAGGATTTAATGTAGCTTACCGGTACCAGGGTGCTTTCTTGTACCAGGGCGATTTTGCAACAGGTAATTTGCCGGCAGTACATACACTGGATGCACAGGTGAGCTTAAAGCTGCCTAAAGCAAATAAATCAATCATTAAACTCGGTGCTACCAATTTATTGAACCAATATTATTATAATGCTATCGGAAACTCTCAAATAGGTGGTTTATACTACGTGAGTTTTGGTTATAATATTTATTAATTAATAAAGATTTAAAAGTATCAATAAATAATAAAATAAAATTTTAAGTATGAAATATATAACCAAAAGAATTAAAATCCATTTTTTGCTGGCTGTTTCAGCAATGATGTTCATTTTATCTTCTTGTAATAAAGACCTGGAGCAGATTGCTGCCCCTCCGGCAGTAACACCAACAGGCCTTGCACTTGGTGAGAGTATTGCTGCAATTCCTAATGATAGTTTGTATTATAAGCTAATTTTAAAAAGTGGGCTGCTCCCAACTTTAAATAATAAGTCGGCCATATTTACAGCGTTTGTTCCGGATAACCCGGCAATGAGGAATTTTCTTAACATAATTTCAGGCGGAGCAACCGGAGGTTTCACTGACCCACAATATGTAGCTTTCATTAATTCCGCAGCTATCAGTGCCAGCACAGCAGCTTCAATTGTAAGTTACAATATGATACCGCAGGCCATTAAAATGTCGAGCGTACCCACTACATTTCCTAACTGGTTCTACCCTACAAATTTAAATCCCACGGGTGTACCAGGTGGACCCGGTTATAATCCTTTTGCAAGGTTAACTACGCATCCGGCAAGGCGTAATGGCAACTGGGTGAATAATGTTCCTCTATCCGGAGTTGATGCTGTAGCTTATAATGGTATAATACATACATCTTCATTAATGCATTCTATACCACCCTCAAGATTTCTATGGAACAGGATAAGTGGCGATCCTGATTTTGATTATTTGGAAGCAGCTGTATTACGTGCTGATAGCGGCGTAGCACCAACTACCAGTGCAAGCCTGCAATGGGTGTTAAGTAATTTTGGACCAAACATTAATGTGTTTGCGCCAAACAATGCTGCTTTTCAAACTTTAATATTTGGTTTAGTGTATCAACAGGTGTTTGCTGCAACCGGTAGCGTTGCTATAGCAACAGCCTTTGCAAACGCTGCAGTTGCATCAGGCCCTGCGTTTTTATCAACAAATAATGTTAGTACCCAAATGGTAAAAGGGATAGTAGTTTATCATTTAATGGGTGCACGTGCTTTTACTAACAACTTTCCTACAACGGCTACTTCATATCCAACTTTACTTAATGGTGGAATACCAACTCATCCCGGTGTTACGCTTACAGCAACTTTTACCGGTCCATTAGTGAGTGCTGCAACTGTAAAAGGATTAGGAAATGCAACAGCCGCTAATATTACTATCAATGCTTTACCATTTTTACCAGATCCCGTTGGTACCAGCGACCAGCATTTTGTGAATGGTACTTTACATAAAATAAATCAGGTGTTATTGCCTCAATAATATTTTAATGTTCAAATAAAAAACGGGCTTCTGAGAGATCAGAAGCCCGTTTTTATTAGATGTCTGGCCACTACGCACAGTCTTTTTCTGTAAGTGTATTTATTACTCAGCCTTCTTTTAATTTATTGTAGTGATTGTAGTGGCCTGACACCTATACATTGAACCTGAAATGCATTACATCTCCATCCTGCACCAGGTATTCTTTTCCTTCAATCCGTAATCTTCCATTCTCACGGCATGCGGCTTCTGAACCGTACTTTAAAAAATCATCGTAAGCAATTACTTCCGCTTTAATAAAACCTTTTTCAAAGTCGGTATGTATTACACTGGCTGCCTGTGGCGCTTTCCAGCCTTTACCAATTGTCCATGCCCTAACTTCCTGCACACCGGCAGTGAAATAGGTTGACAGGTTTAAAAGTTTATAAGTTGAATGAATAAGCCGATCCAGGGCAGGCTCGGTCATTTTATATTCTTCCATGAACATTTGCTTGTCCTCGGGATTTTCAAATTCTGC
>JBBSJI010000167.1:0-4080 GCA_038257425.1 Chitinophagales bacterium | reverse complement strand
TTGCAATTCATTTTTAAAATATGCTTACTGCTGCTTTTTTCATTTTGTATCAAAGCCCAGGCAATTGCCCAGTTAACTGTTAGCGGAACTGTTTTCGATTCTTCAAAAAGAAATTATGTTGAAAATGTTAGCGTGCAAAGCACCGGCGGCAAAATTGCCCTCACCGATTCCATGGGCAGGTACAGGATTGTGGTTGCAGAAAATGATTCCCTTTCTTTTATTTACCAAAATAAACCAACGCAGAAATTTGCAGTAAAAGATATTGCCGATCTCAACCAGTTCGATATTTCTTTAAAGGTTCGTGTTAAAGGTGGTTACAGCACTTTAAAAGAAGTAATGATCTATGCCAGGTCGTACCGGCAGGATTCTATAGACAACAGGGCAACGTATGGAGACGTCTATAATTTCCGAAACCCAACCATACGCACCAGTATATCGCCATCAGGTGCTGTGGGTGCCGATGTGAACGAGATCATCAACATGTTCAGATTTGGCAGAAACAAAAGACTAAAAGCTTTCCAGGCAAGACTTGAACAACAGGAGCAGGATAAATTTGTAAGCTACCGTTTCAACAAAAACTTTGTGCGTCGCATTACACAATTACAGGGTGCCGAACTGGATAGTTTTATGGTAAGATATTTACCTACTTACGAATTTGCAAGCACTGCCGATGAAGTTACTTTCAACAAATATATTCTCAACGCTTCCTACGCTTATAAAATTGAATTATTAAAACGGGATGCTGAAAAATAAAAAAAGAGAAGTACTTTTCAGCATCAATTCTCTTTTATGAACCAACTGCACAATGAGCTGAAAAAAGAATTCCAGTTAGAAAGAATGATACTTTTCAGCGATGCTGTTTTCAAATTAACCCAAACAACACATGAACATGGAACCGGAACAACTTAACCTTGGCATTGGCACAAGGCTGCAACACACTCAATTTGGACCGGGAGTAATTGTTGCGGTAAAATATGCCGCTTACCTTATCTCTTTCATCCATCATGGTATAAAAGAGATTGACAAAACAGACAGCCACCTGGATGAAATTATTGCAGAAAATGTAACTGCAGAAGTAGAAACAGTTTCAGAAGTTGAAAGATCTTTATTAAAAATCCTACGCCAGTGGGCGGAGGTTACAGAGATCGTGCCTATTGGTGATAAATGGATCGGCGGCACGATGAGCTTACAGGCTGCAGATAAAACACTAAAGTCCAAAGAAATTCCTATTGATGATTTTTTTCACAAAATAGTAATGCTGCGTGACAGGCTGCGGGTGCTGGAACAAAACATCAACAGTAATAAAAAATTAAGCGACGAAGAAAAAGTGAACATACAGCAATACATAACCCGCTGCTATGGATCACTCACTACTTTTAATGTGCTGTTTAAAAATAAGGAGCAATGGTTTGTTGGAGATAAAGGGAAAACAGATTAAAACTAAATGATCATGACCAGAATTCTTATTAGCTGTCTGTTAGTTTTTGTATCGTTTATTTTACCTGCACAATCATATAAAAAACTACACTTCAATTCCATTGTTGTAGATACTCACAACGACATTCCTACTACAGCCATTGATAAGGGCGTAAGCTTCGATCAAAACCTGGCCGGAAAAACTCATAGCGATCTGCAGCGCATGAAAGCAGGTGGTGTAGATGTTCAAATGTTTTCTATTTGGTGCGATGGATTGAAGGAACATCCTTATGCATGGGCAAACAGGGAGATTGATACCGTGCTGGCATGGACCAACAGAAATCCAAATAAAATGATGACAGCTTTTACTACCAAAGAAATGTTCAGTGCGGTTAAAGAAAAAAAACTGGGTGTATTGTTTGGGCTTGAAGGTGGACACATGATTGAAAACGATCTGAATAAATTAGAAGCGCTTTACAAAAGAGGCGTTCGGTACATGACATTAACCTGGAATAATTCTACTGACTGGGCAACCTCTGCATTAGATGAAACCACAGCCCCTCCTAAATCCTCCCCCGCGGGGAGGACTTTTAAAGACTCCGCAAGGCGAAAAGGTTTAACTGAATTTGGCCGGCAGGTTGTAAAACGAATGAATGAATTGGGGATGATGGTTGACCTGAGCCATGTTGGCGAACAAACTTTTTGGGATGCCATTAACACAACAACAAAGCCGGTGATTGTTTCTCATAGCTGTGTTTATACATTGTGCCCACACCGAAGAAATTTAAAAGACGACCAGATAAAAGCTATAGGTAAAAACGGGGGTGTAATTCATTTAAATTTTTACAGCGGCTTTATTGACAGCAGCTTTGAAAGACGCACAGAAATTTTCAATAACAATCATAAGGCCGAAAGGGATTCATTACTGAAACAAAACCCTGAACCTTATTTTGCCGATGTGTTTTTATTTGAAAAATATCCTACTGAGGTAAAAGATCTGCGTCCGCCGCTTTCTTTATTGATCGATCACCTGGATTATATCGTAAAATTGATTGGTGTAGATCATGTAGGATTAGGAAGCGATTATGATGGCGTAAATTCCTTGCCCCAGCAATTAGATGATGTAACCGCTATGCCACTAATTACCAAAGAACTTTTGCAAAGAGGCTACAGCAAAAAAGATATCCGCAAAATACTGGGCGCAAATTTTTTAAGAATATTTGAAGCCAATGAACCAATAAAAAAATAAGATTGGCAACGACACATAAACCCTTTTGCAAAACCCTAAAGTAAAAAAAACTGTTAACTGTTTATGAAAAAAACAATTCTACTGTTACTCATTAGCCTTAGCAGCTATTATGGGCATGCTCAATCCCTTGAACATGAAAGAGACAGCCTCAAACTATCATTGCAAAATGAAAAAACTGATACGGGCCGTGTGTTAACGATTGCCAACCTAAGTTTCGTATATTTTGAATCCAAACCCGATACCGCAATGATTATGGCTTTGCAGGCTTTGGAACTTTCACGTAAAATTGGTTTTGCAAAAGGAGAGGCAGTAAGCTTAAACAGAATTGCCAATGTTTATAGCATTTTAGGAAATTACTCAAAAGCAATGGAAGTACTTTTACAGGCATTGCAGATAAATGAAAAGATTAATAACAAAGATGGGAAACAAAAAAATCTTAATAATATAGGAATCATCTATAATCGTCAGGATGATTATCAACAGGCATTAAGTTATTTGTTTAAAGCAAAGCCTTTAGCAGAGGAGTTAAACAATAAAATCAGTCTTTCTATTACACTTTATAATATTGGAGAGAGAGTTACCTAAGGTTAAAATTGTTTGATTCAGCCACTACATTTACACAACAAAGCTATAATCTGGGTTATCAGGGAAATTATTCCAGGCAAATCGGTAATGCTTTAAACCTTATGGGAGAAATTTATTCTGCAACAGAACAAAATACACTTGCATTAGAATATTACAGAAAAAGTATTCCTTATTTAACAAAAGCTGAATCCTATGGTAGCTTGTGCGAAGCATATTTGGGTATGGGAAATTTATTTTCGAAGATGAAGAAAAATGATTCTACAATTTTTTATGCAAAGAAATCACTGGTAATTGCCACCGAAAAAGGATTCACCTTGAGAATCCGTGATGCCGGTAGATTCTTAACTTCTTACTACAGGATTATAAATAAAGCGGATAGTGCATTTTTTTACCTGGATATTACCAAGGTTGCTAACGATTCATTATTCAGTCAGCAAAAACAAAAACAATTTCAAACTCTTGCCTTTGATGAAAAATTGAGACAGAATGAAATTGCCGCAGCAGAATTGAAAACCAAAGAAGAGCGAAAAAGTAATCTTCAATACGCTGCCATTGTTGTGGGATTAATCTCATTCATCATCTTATTCTTCCTATTAAGCCGAAGCATCATTGTAAAAGAAAGGTTCATTAAGTTCTTTGGCATTGTGGGCCTGCTGGCAGTATTTGAATTCATCAACCTCTATATTCATCCTTACCTGGACAGGATAACAAACCACTCCCCTTTTCTCATGCTGGCTATCCTTATTTGTATTGGAGCATTACTGGTACCCTTGCATCATCGTCTGGAAAAATGGATAACAAAAATAATGGTGGAGAAAAATAAAAAAATA
>JBBSJI010000166.1:0-4187 GCA_038257425.1 Chitinophagales bacterium | reverse complement strand
TAGGTAATTTTCATTCTGTTAATTTATGTAAATTACTGCAGTTTTCTATGCCTTTCGCCGCTTGTCAGGAGACAAGGCGGCGGCACTCACGAGGTTAAGTGCTGGCTTACGGATAGCTTGGAACACCCACATGGGAAAAAATACAGTAAGTTTTAAGATTTCATTTTCATATTGCAGTTGTTGCTGGTCGATGATGATTAATTCGTTTGCCATGTGGAAAAATAGTTTTTTAGAACATATCTTGTCCAAAAGTATAGTATCTGTTCTAATCAAACAAACTATTTATTGTTTCTATAGACAAATTATGTTCCCTACATTTGCCCTGACAGTTAATTTTACTGTTTAAAATGATACTTTATGTTGTTTGGTGAACGGCTGGCATTGGTTAGAAAGAAAAAGAAAGTTTCCCAGGATGAACTGGCTAAAACTATTGGGGTGCATGCTCCGGTAATTGGCCGTTATGAACGCAATGAGGTAAAGCCTTCTATTGAGGTGGCTACTAAAATGGCGGAAGCCCTTACTGTGTCTTTAGACTATTTGGTAGGTTTAGCAGAGTATGAACTGGATAATTCCATTACTAAAAAAATTCTCTCTATTCAAGCACTTAATGAAGATGACAAAACAATGGTGTTTAAAACTATTGATGCACTGCTCAGGGATGCTAATGCAAGAAAGGCATATGCTAAATAAATATTTCTGCATCTAACTAATATGAAAATTTTAATTATAAGCTTCTATTGTTTTTTTGTTTCCTTTCAAACAATTGCTCAAGTGCAAAGTAATCAGGATACTATTTACTGGTCACCATGTTACAAATTAAAATGGGAGGATTTTAAAGTAACTTTAGATAGTAGTTCTGAGTTCGATGCAATTTCAAGCATCACTATCGATTACGATATAACCCAACAAGCATTAGGTAAAATAAGCGGTTTAAAAATATTTTGCTTTTTTAATAAAGCAAAATCTCAAACTAAAAGTAACGACAGTGCTTTGCTTATCCATGAACAAATACATTTTAATATCGCAGAATTATTTACTAGAAAACTTCGAAAAGAGTTTGAAGAAAATTTTAAAAATAAAAATACCTTATCGCTTAAAGAAGCTGAATCTATCTACTTGGAAATAAAAAAAGGTTATGATGAAATGAATATTCAGTATGATAAAGAGACTGATTACTCTAAAAATACAATAGCCCAAAAAAAGTGGAATCAAAAAATCGCTAAGGAATTGTCTGCATTAAATCTGTATATAAAATAAAAAGGGTTACTACAACTTAATCGTAGCAACCCTTAGAAAACTCTAAACCTTTTTAGGGTTTCTTCTTTATAATAGCATCTGTGCTTAATCCCTTTTTCTTATCTGTACTTACTGCACCCGTTCCGAATTTAACCTGTTTAGGATTAACGCCTTGTTTTATCAACAGGTCGGCAACTGCTTTTGCCCTGGCTGTTTGTAATCCTTGTGTAGTAGTAGGATTTCCATTCAATGTTGTTGGAGCGGTAGGGTTAATATTAATTGGCCCACCACCGTCTTGCCATACATTCCCCAATAATAAGATATTTATTTTAGGTTCATTTTTTAATGCAGTCACAATATCTTTTACTTGCTTTGATACACTGCTTTTATTATTAATGTTATCGCTATATGGATCAAATGAAACATCTAACGAAAGATTGAGAGGCTCTTTCCCAACAGGATGCCCGTTAATTTTAGGTGGAGACGGCGTTGATTTTTTACCCGTTACTTTTCCGTCATCGTTAGGGTCTTTTTTAATAAAACCGTCTGGTATTTTCCTTGGTATAATACCGGACGGCTGTTTTATATTTAGATCTATTGCTATTGGCTCTACTGTTCCTGAAATCTTGACTAACGCTGGCGGCTGATTAATGAAATAATGTCCCCATTCAGCATTGATTCCATTTGTTTGGGCATCAAAATTCATGACATCTGCTCCCATCCCTCCATCATTAAGAACTATATCTTTAGTGTCTTTATCATCGGGGCCTGTCGCATAGGTTAGTTTCATAACTACAGTTTGTCCCTGTGATATAGCATACTTAACCTTATCATCATTCATTATATCATGCCCTTTGATAAATGCCTCTTTAAATTGGTCAGTTATAACACATCTGCCTTCTAATCCATCTAAATCAATATTAGCAATAGGGTTATTACTTGCAAATTGATATGGGGTAAAATAAGGATAAGAACCGCTTAACGGATCGACCGATTTAAAACGCACCAACCTCGGGTCATAAATCCTAAATCCATAATCATATTGAACAACTCCGTCTTTGTTATCTTTTTCTTTTCCGTTGAAGCCATAACGGTAGCCGTTTGTAGAACTATATTGTCTTCCAGGTATATCCATACCGCCAGGATAATAGTCAGTTTCAGCAAACTGCTTACAGTATTAATTCTCAAAGAACTGTTTGTATTGTAATATACCTAATTAAATAAAAAAATCACTTTTCAAATTTTGCTTACGCAAATATCTATATAAAAATGTTGTAAATCAATGTTATACAACTAATTGTATCTCATGCAGCAAAATTTGTACGCCAAACAATGGATATTGTCAGCTCAACAATGAACATGGTAACTGCCTCAATGACAACTAACCTGACAACAATGAGGTCTGTCATTCCAGCAATTAACAATGGCCGCTTAACAATCGTTTTTGTCAGCTAAACAATGAACTTTGTACCTGCCTCAATGTCAATTAACCTGACAACAATGAGGTCTGTCGGTCCAGCAATTAACAGTATCGGCTTAACAATCATTTCATTCAGTAGTACAATTGTTTTGGTTAGGCCAGCAAATGCTTCTTGCAGCTTATCAATGGCCATTGCCTAGCTAACAATCTTCCCTCCCGTATTAACAATAAGGTTTGTTTATTAAGTACAGGATGTTGTTACCAAAACAAATAAGCTTGTCTGCATCGCATTAATATCATCAACCGTAAAAAACCATTTTTCCCTGAGGTTTTTCCCTTTTTATTCCACAGCAGTAGTATTAAGTTTATCTCCACAATGGTTCTCTTCATTATTTAATCTCAAAAAACAAAACACTATGAACGCAAAACAGGAAGCTAAATTAAACATGTTCAGGGCAACACAAAAGCATTGCAACGATAATGCTGCCGTCATTGCAACCGTACCCGCATTTCAAACAGCATTTGCCGCCTTCAATGTAAAACTCAGCGCAATCATCTCAACAGCCCAGCAGGAAGACCTGGTTACTAAAGGTATAACAGTAGACAAAGCCGAGTCTAAAAAAACACTATGCAGCCTGGCCGCCGATATTGCCGCAGCCATCTTTGCCTTTGCCTCGGCAGGTACAAATCATACTTTAAAACAGGAAGTTAATTTCTCCTATTCCACCCTCATAAGAACAAAAGACGACCTGCTGGCTCCACGCTGCCAGAATATTAAAGACATAGGTACTGCAAACCTGGCCGCTTTAGCCCCCTATGGTTTAACCGCCCCGGGCTTAAATGCATTACAAACAGAAATAGATAATTACCAGCTAAAAGTTCCCACCCCCCGCAACTCCGCCGCAAATAAAAAAACCATAAGGGAAAACCTTAAAAGATTAATGCTGGAAGCAGATACTGTTTTAAAAGATCAGATGGATAAATCCGTGCTGGTACTAAAAACAACCAATCCCGATTTTGTGTCAACATACAGGGGCAACCGCATAATTATCGACCCCGGCCAAATAGTAACTACATTAAAAGGAACCGTAAAAAATGCAGTTAACAACACACCCGTTGCCGCCGCATCTATTAAGATTCTCGAAACAGGCCAGGTATTATCAACCGACGCATCAGGTAATTTTCTCCTAAAACCAATAATAGCGGCTGTGTATACAATACAGGTATCAGCAACAGGCTACATGGGTAATGTGGCAAACCAGGTAACAATAAAACAAGGGCAAACTACTACCCTTAACCTGCTGCTGCAGCCTGCAGGGGTAGTTGTTGGGTAATTGATCTTAAAAGCAATGAGGCCAGCAGCTTCATAAGCCAGCTCAAAAAATTGATTTAAGTTTTATAAAAAAGTCCCCGAAAATTTTCGGGGGACTTTTTTATTCTGTCATTTCAACCAACGGGAGTAATCTATAACCCACCATCACATAGTTTGATAAACCCTTAAAACAATATAAGCCCCTCGTAGTTTAAGAAT
>JBBSJI010000165.1:0-4220 GCA_038257425.1 Chitinophagales bacterium | reverse complement strand
TGTTGCCAGCATTTTATAATCCCTTAGTATATCCAGGCGAGAGTTTTTTAATCGGACAATATCTTTTGTAAGTAATTCTATGGCTTCATTCAGTCTGTTCTGCTTAATCCTTACCAATGCCAAATAATAATCAGGTGCCATTGTTCCGGCCGGTGCATTTACAGGAATACTGTTTTCTTCTATCAACTTCCTGCATTGTGTTATCAGTATTTCTGCTTCATCTAAAGCACCCGTTTTTATTTTATATAAGGCCTTTATCTGTAAAGCAAAGGCAAGAGCGTCGGGTTCCTTTTGGTTTTCTTTATCATTAAAAGCTAAATCCAAAAAATACGGAACACTGTCTAATTGGCCGGCCAATATTTTAGCATACGCAATGTTGGTAGTAGAATTACCGGAAGATGTCGTATTGCCAATTTTAAATTCATTAAAATCAATGTTGGAATATTTTAATGATTCAGTGTACGCTCCTTTCTGTAAATAATAAATACCAATAACAGCATTATTATTTAACCATCTCTTTTTTCCCAAAGGGTTGCTAAATGGATCGGTGGCATTATCATTTTGTCCCGCAAAATTTATATAGCTTACCGACTTTTTCATATGATAGATAGCCTGGTCGATCAAACCGATTGTGCGGTAAAAACCGGCCAGTACATAGTAACAATTTGCCAGGTCCGCTGAATCATTATTTAGTTTGTATTCTTTCAATTTTTCATTGAAATACTGAAATCCTTCATTAAGCATATTTGAATTCCGATAGGGTAATCTTATTTTCCTTAAAAATTCACTGCTTATAAATGAAGCATCAGGAGTCTTGCTTTTTTTTGCTGCTTCAAAATTGTACTTGCCGTAGGTTATCGCTTTGTTTTTATCTGTTGCAATTAAACTATTGAGGATACCGTACTTTACCCTGTAGCTCCAATACTCATCATTTCCGACAGTGAATTGATTTCCGGCTTTTTCTATAAGCGCAATTGATGAATCGTGCAATGTGGTTTTTTCAATCAGTTTTATAGCATCAGCAAACCGGGTGCTATCAACTCCTTTAGAAATTTTACTTTTTTTCAGTGCATAAATTACAGAATCAACCCTGCTTTGTTGGGCATAGCCGGGTTTGAAAAAAGAAAACAGTAAAATTATAAATAGTGTTTTTTGAATAAAACTTTTCTTGGTCATGCTGATATTTTTAAACCGGTAATTTTATTATAAATGTTGTGCCATCCCCTTCTTTTGTCTCTACCTTCAATTCTCCGCCATGACCCTTTGTTACTATATCATAACTTAGTGACAAACCCAATCCTGTTCCCTGCCCGGTGGGTTTGGTTGTAAAGAAGGGTTGGAATATTTTGTCCAATACTTTTTGAGGAATGCCGTTGCCGTTATCACTTACTTTTATTGTGACCTCACCCCGGCCCTCTCCAAAGGAGAGGGAGCGGCTTGTGCTAACTGATACAGTGGGCTCATAAGCATCGCCTACTTGTTTTTTCCTTTCGTCGACTGCATAAAAGGCATTTGTAAGTAAATTCAAAACCACTCTTCCAATATCCTGAGGAATAATATTTATTTTTTCAAGCGTTGTATCAAAATCAGTTTTAAATGTTGCATTGAAAGATTTGTCTTTTGCACGAAGTCCGTGGTAGGAGAGACGTAAGTATTCATCAGCCAGTGCATTGATATCGGTTGGTTCCTTTTGCCCGCTGCTGCTGCGGCTGTGCTGCAGCATGCCTTTCACGATACCGTCAGCTCTTTTACCATGGTGGTTTATTTTTTCCAGGTTCTGAATTACGTCGGCCATGATCTCTTTCGCATCTTCTATATTTCCACTGTCCAGTTCGGCCTTCATTTCATCCAGTAATTCTTTACTTACTTCCGAAAAATTATTAACGAAATTTAAGGGGTTTTGAATTTCATGTGCAATGCCGGCAGTTAGTTCGCCCAGGCTCGCCATTTTTTCTGATTGTATCAATTGTTTTTGGGTAGCCTGCAATTCTGTTAAAGCATCTTCGGCCCGTTTCTTCTCTTCTTTCAATTGCTGCAGATCGGTTCTTGCCTGCGACAGATCTTTAAAACGGGAATAGGCAAGAGAAAAAACGGAAGCGGCTCTTTTTAATAAGCCAAAACTTTCATCCGAAATATCGCCGGGTGTAGCAGCACCAATGGCACCATGAGAAAATTTATATAAATGATAGGTCCGGTCAGGGATCGCATCGCCATAATACCCACGGAAGGCAACAGATTTTTCTTCGCAATAGTTTATCCACTCTTTACGGTTTGCGCCCTGCATCACAATAGAAGTTTTGTTATCAGCCGACTTGTAAAATTTAAGCATCTCCCTGCCCACCCAGGTATCATCGAGGTGCAAAGCAAAATAATCGTTCACTAATTTCTTCTCGTCAGATCGCAGATCTTTTAAAGCATACCAGCATTCTGCTTTCTCAGCATTTTCATTATTGATGTAGATGCTGCAGGTTTCCAGTTCTTCCACGCCCAGTAATCCCATTTCCTGGCGAAGTACTTCGGCTACTTCTTTTAGCTCTTCGGGTTGCTGCATGGCCAATGCCCTTGCCCTTACTCTTTCCAGCGCTACTTCTATTTGTGCCTGTCTTGTTTGTGCTTCCGATTTTTTCAGATCCAGGAAACGGGTATAGGTGCCATCAAATGCCTGCGCAAAGCGTTTAAATATTTCTTCTTCGGCACAAGGAACTTGTGTAATAATAACGAGGTAACCTGTTTTAAAAAAAGCACAATGCAGTTTTTGCCAGGTGGGTAACTTAAAGCCCACGGCAAGCATGTCGTCAAATATTTTTCTTGCTACCGGTAAATTCATAAGCCAGTCATAATGTTCCTGAAGTTCTTTTCCTTCAAGCTGTTCGGTATGATAGGTCTCGCCGTTCTTCCAGGCATTATAAATATTGGCATGTGTTACATCACCTTTATTGGGTAAATAAAAAGGAGGAATAAATCCGTTCTCATCACTTAGCCACCACTCATCTTCTTCTCTTCCTTTTTCACATAACACAAAACCGCAGGTCCATAGATCATCCACCAGCAAGTTCAATTCTTTAAATAATATAGTTGCCACATCGCCCAGCTCATCCGACTTCTGCATACCCATGGTTCTTGATCGTACTTTCTCCAACGACGCTTCAATCTGCGATTCTCTTGCCCTGGCTTCTGCTTTTTTCAGATCGAGAAAACGGGTATAGGTCTGTTCAAAGACTTTAGTGAATCGTTTGAAGATATCATGTGCGTGGGGAACCTGCTCGTATGTTATGAACAACAAAAAACCATTTGTAAACCTGCAAAGATGATTGATTTGATGGGTTGGTAACGAAATACCGGCATCCTCAAATTGTTTAAACACATGTTCCAATTCTGGTAACGTACCCATGTATTTGTAATGATCAACCAATTCATCTCCGCCCATTTCATACACAGCAAAAGGAAGTTCTTTTTGTATGGCTTCGTACCAGGGCAAAAAGCTGGAATGTTCAGTTAAAGGCAGTGTGAAAGGAATTTGAATTTCTCCTTCACTGCTCATAATACAAACGCTTGATTTTTTATCCGCCGACAGAATATTGTAACCGCAGCTCCATGCCGGAATACCCAATGCCTGTACTTCCAGGAATAACAAATTAGCAGCTTCAGGTAATTCATCACTATGCTGCATGGCCATGGTACGGGAACGGATCTTTTCCAAAGCCATTTCTATTCTGGCTTCTCTTGCCTGCGCTTCTGCTTTTTGCAGATCAAGAAAACGCCGATAGGTTTGCTGGAATACATTTGTAAACCGCAGCATCATGTCTTCCTGTTCTGCTGTAAGTCTTGTGCCACCAACAATGAGCAAATAACCTTCTTTAAAACTAAAATTGTGCAGCTTTAACCGGGGTGGAGATACAGCAATTAACTGTGCTGCAGATATTGGGAAATTGATACTTTGTTCTGCAACAAAGGTCTGGTGTGCAATGGTTTCTGCCTCGTTCATTTCAACTACAAATACTGGCTCCAGTTTTTTCCATGCCGCTTTAATGGAACGCATTATTTCTGTCGCATCGTGCGGTATGCCAACAGCCTCAGCTATGATCTTTCCGGTAGATGGGTTGGGTGCATAATTCCAACCGATCTTTTCTTCATCATCCATTATTACATACCCACTGGTAATAGTTTCTATACCCAGGTTTTTTATTTCACTGCACAACAAATCACCTGCCTCCCTCAGT
>JBBSJI010000164.1:0-4328 GCA_038257425.1 Chitinophagales bacterium | reverse complement strand
TAAGCGATACCGTTTTAATAAATGTAAACCCCAACTGCCTGCCAAATTATATTTATTTTCCCAATGCCTTTACCCCAAACAACGATGGGCTTAATGATACCTACAAGCCAGGCATAAACGGGCAATTGTTAGTGTATGAATTTATTATTTACAACCGCTACGGACAGCCAGTTTTTAAAACAACTGACCCTGCCCAGGGTTGGAACGGCCATTTTAAAAACAGCAAAAATCCATTAACAGGTAGTTATGCGTGGAGTTGTAAATACCAGTTTATTAACCGCCCTGTACAGCAGGAGCAGGGAACCTTTACGTTGATAAGGTAAGTTGGCAGGCCACTACTATTGCATCTTAATGTAAAATACTCCAGCTACTCAAAAAGTTTTTTAAAGCAAAATACTTTAATAGTGGCCAGACAACTTAGTGTTGGCTACAGACTTCCGAATTTTTTAAAACTTCGGAAGTCTGTAAAATATTTATACCCACATATTGCAAATTAAATTAATTATTGTAATTTGTTAGTCAGTATAATTAATATGCTTAAAAATCTTACCCCCCCCCCCGCTTTTAACTATTCACCTCAACAGAGTTGTTCAAAACGCTGTATTTTTTTACAAGTATTTATACAGGCCATACAAACCTCCATAAGGTTATTTTATTCACCCGTATAAATTCATCCATTGTAAAAACTAATCAAGCATGGGTTTACTATTAATATTTTAAAACCCTAAAAATGCAACATGAATAAGATAAATTCAATTAAAAAAATAGCTTTACTAATAATCATTTCTGGTTTTATTCTGGTTTTAAATAGTTGTAAAAAAGCTGATTTAAAAGCTCCGACACCAAACACTGATGATGAAATGTCCATCGCCCAGATAAAAGAAAATGTTGCCAAACAAATGAAAGCAGAAGGCGGCATACCACAGATTTTTGTAAGAAATCAAAAAGTAACCACGCAATGGGTTGATCAGAATCGTAACACGGTAACTAAGGAGCAAATGCTGGCCAACAATTTTACATCTCAGTGTAATTACGATTTACCTGCTTTTTGCAATTTAGTTCAATACTCAAGGGTTTACCGATGCGCCAGCGGTGCTCTCGGCGCAGCCGGGTATTTTTTGCAATTTGAGTATGAACTTTCGTGGAATAACAATGTGGTAAAAACTTTTGCCGCTAACTATACAGCCGGATTTGCAGAAATTGTTGACAATGCCAGTGGCAGCATTGTACAATCATTAACCTTGAATTCCACCAATAGCGATGTACAAATTGTTGAAATTGGCCCCGACCCCAATCCGTCTTTCCCAAATAACTATATCTTCAGGGTAAAATTTGTTACTACCGATTTTACTACACACCTGGTACAAGAGTCGTACATTAATAGTGGAAACTATGCAGTAAACTTCAGTGCCCTATTTGTTACAGATTGTAAAACAGGCGGTGCGCCCTATTCATTATGGACTGCGCCGGTAACAAGTTATGGCTTTACAGGTGCCAGTGGCAATGACCCCTGCAAAAGAAATGACAAGGTATGGGGTGGCACAGGTCCAGCCGCATCATCTACGTGGTCCGTTACAGGATATAGTGCTGGCAGTACGATAACTTGTAGCTTTGGCGGTAGTTTTGTAGCAACAGATTTGCAGGAGGTACAATATAAAGTTGATGGAGGATTATGGACGAATATGGATAATTACACCGCTACCTCTTTACCAATTTTAAATTCGGCTTTTGTAAGGGGAAGCGATTTCTGCCGTACAGCAACTCTTCCATCAGGCACAGGTCATCTTATTGGCCTTAGGTATAGAAATTGGAAGTATGGCAGTACAAGCCCTTGGCAAATACCTTCACTCCCTGGCGATTGTAGGAGTTATACAAATCCAAGTTTACCAACAAGTCAACAGGATTATTCAACCTGGGCCTACCAATACTGGCCTTATTAATATTTAATTTTAAATAAGAGGCTGTCCTTAAAGTTTGGGGTAGCCTCTTATTTTTCAACAGGAGGATAAAACTGTTATTTTTAAGTGATTGCCATGCTTTTAATTTAGTTTTTTAAATAACCTCTTTATTAAAATCAATGTACTCAATAGTTAAAAAATATTTTTTTTCATCAATACTGATATTATCAAGCTTATTCGGAAAGGGGCAAAATAATGGCTGTATTGATTCAATTTCTTTTAATAAATTCTTCAATCAATATCACGAAGATTTGTTTCCCTACCCTGCACAGCGAGATGCAGCAGATAATATATTTTTAAATTCCAGTACAAAAATTGGTGGAACCCCTTACTCAAGCATAATTAAAATTAATGGTGCCAACGAAATTGTTTGGTATAAAAATTATATTGAAAAACAGTTTTTCATCGACATTAGCCCCGCCAACTTAACTGCGATTGATACTGCTGCCAATCTTTTTTTTCTACGTTTGGGTCAAAACATTTCTACCCTTGTATATCAAAACCTGCTCTCAAAGTTTGACAGTGCCGGTAATTTTATATGGGGCAGGCGTATTGAGCGTACAGATGCCCCTACAGCTTATAGTTTCTTTACCAATAGTAATGGAGGTACAGTAGCTGATGATGGCAGTACATTTTACACGTATGTTGCATCTGATGATTTGATGAGGGTAAATATTGTAAAGGTAGATGCAAACGGAAATATAAACTGGAGCAAAAAATACGGCAATACAACATTACCCTTGTTGCGCATTATGGAAAGTATTATTGCTTACCAGGAAACTGATACAATTGTTTTATGTTCTCACTTCTATTATGATGCTGCATCACCAATGGATATTAATGCTAAACATGGCATTCAATTGGTTAAAATTAATATTACTGATGGTAGTGTAATTAGCCAAAAAACAATGATGTACTATTTTGATGCAACTGGTAACCAGGCTAATCAAATCAGCCTTAAAAAACTTAATTACGATAAAAATAAAAAGCAATTTTTATTAGATAGCCGTGGGCAATTTATAGCTCCTTATTTTAAATCGCATGTAATTAGTTTATTTGATGAAAACTTGAACCTGATAAAATCCAATTTCTTTGGTACAACGAATTTTTTTGGAACAGAAGACATAAGAATATCTGGTAACAATAAACTAACTATTACAAACCGCACAACGTCGGGTGCTGGGCCAACAGTAATCACTTATGCAACATTTGAAAATAACGCAGAGTTAACAGGACAAAGAAAAATTGTTTTAAATACAATTGGTTTTCCTAATGGCCTTTTTATTTCAAATGTTACATTCAAAAGAGAGGGCATATTAAATTTTCAATTGGGGTTAAGTGGTGGCAATTCAATTGGTAACCCGGTTTACCTTTTCGACCATTCTCCTTTTTACCAGAGTATCAGTAATTGTTTGGGGTACGATACTGCAATTTATACCAAGAGTACTATTTATACACTTCCCGTAAATGGTGTTACGTTTAGTGAGTTTAATGGTTTACCACTGCAAAGCACGGATGTGTTTTATACCGACCCTGTTTTGGATTTGCAGATGGTTAAAACAGAACTCTGCAAAGAAATAAGCATCTGCGATACCATTAAACTATTTGGCACAAAATACCATTGCCTCAGCAACCCCATAGATAGTTTTAAAATTTACCGCAATCCTTTGTGTATTCGCAAAACAAACTGGCAGGCAGATACCAATTACATAAAAATACTCAGCCAGAGCGATACTGCTTTGCATGTACAATATTTACAACCTTACCGTGGCAGCATTAAAGTAAGCTTTGGCGGCTGCACACTAACCGATAGCATTGCCATAGAAGTGTACAATGCCAAAACCGGCGTAAACCTGGGCAACGATACCATGCAATGTCCCGGCAAAACCATTGCCCTTAAAGCCGGTAAAGATTTTAAGACCTATTTATGGCAAAATGGGAGTACACTCGACAGCCTGGTAGCTGCACAGCCGGGCCAGTACCATGTAACTGCAACTGATAGTTGCGGTAATATTTTTAAGGATACTATTTTAATAAACCCCTTTGATGTGGTTTTACAAACCGATTTTACAGGTGTGCTTTGCAGCAATTTAAAAGATACGGCAGTATTTACATTACCAAATCAACTGTATAATTATAGTTGGTTACCGGCTGCCACCGCAAGTTTAACTAATTATACCTGGCGGGTTTACCCACCAGCCACTACTACCTACAGCATTAGCGGCGAGCGCCTGCCGGGCTGCATTATAAGCGATACCGTTTTAATAAATGTAAACCCCAACTGCCTTCCAAATTATATTTATTTTCCCAATGCCTTTACCCCAAACAACGATGGGCTTAATGATACCTACAAGCCAGGCATAAACTGGC
>JBBSJI010000163.1:0-4335 GCA_038257425.1 Chitinophagales bacterium | reverse complement strand
CGGGGTATATAACTGCCACTCTATTTCATCTAAAAGACTTTGCAACTGCATAGCAGTTTCATTATTTATCCCCCGTTTATCCAGTTGCTCTGCAATATGTTTCCTGTTCAGTTCCTCTGCCGGTATAGCAAACTTTTTTGCTAAATAATTTTTAAGCCCAATATTTAATTGAGCATAAAATGCACCGCTGTCTTCCTTTTGAAGATATGCTTCGGCATCTGCCAAAGGATTTTGCTGACCTTCAATAATTTGTTCTACCGGTGTTTTTTGCTCAGCATCCTGCGGATCTGCAATAATATCTGCCTGAACAGCTAATTTATTTTTAAGGTCTTTATCCTGCTTTACATCTCTTTTGAGCCAGGTTATTAACCCAATAATAACCAGTACCGCAATAAAACTTACTACACGTAAACGGTTGTTGAAAAATTTAGTGAGGTAGTTATCTTTTGTCTGATTACTTTTAACTGCAATGGTTTTAGGCTTCCCTGTACCCTTAGTTACTGTTATCTCCAGCGGCTTGCTTGTAATGGTTTTATATTTTCCATCACGGGTATCAAAGAAACTGAATGATACAACCGGCAAAGTATAATTGCCTGGTTTTGCAACAACAAAAGGGTATTCAATAAATTTTCGGCCGCTTACCGGCACTGTGCCCCTAAAAAGATCATCGGTGGTTTTAGAGTCAAAGCCTTCCATTTCTGCAGGCCAATCAATAACAGGGGCTGTTATCATCTGCATATTTCCTTCACCGGAAATGATGATGGCCATATTGCCGGCATCGTCGGTACTAAAACGGTTTTTCTCAACACGGGATTCTATTGCAAAATTCCCTACAGCCCCTTTAAACCCCGGGGGCTTCCCGGCTTCTGGCAATGGTTTTACCAGTACAGTCAAAGGTTTGCTTTGCAAAACAACTTTTTGTTTTTCCACAGCTTCCGGTGCAATAGTAGCATTGCTAAGTTCCTGGAATATACTTTCCAGCGGGTTATGTTGATTTATATACTCTGCCTTAATGAAATTAATATTATTCTCAATTTCTGCAACGCCCAATTCCAGATTTCCGGCCATTAAAGGATACAGCTGAACTTTACGGATCACATACACATTATATTCTCTTCCTTCATATTTTTCAATAGTAGAACTCATATCATTGGGCAATTGAAGATCAAGCACAGAGAACCCATTAAAGGAGGGGTTCTTGGTCATGTTGCTTTCACTCTTTAACCGGGTATATAGTTTATAAGTTGCAACAATGGGTTCTCCAACAAAACAGGTTTTCTTATCTACTAGTACCCTCACCAGCATATTCTTTTTAATTTTATCAACAGGGTTTTCGCCTTTGTTTAAAACGTAATCATTATAATTTGGCCGTGGTGCCGGTGTTGCAAAGGGATCCATTCTGCTGAACGGAGAGCTATATGCAACGCCAGCCGAATTACCCGTGGATATTGCATTCACTTTTAATTTAACCGTATTACTCCTGTAATCTCCTGCATCTGCTTTTGCGTAGGCTGCCGGTATTGTAAAAACACCTGTGGCTTTTGGCTTTATAACAAAGCTCAGGGCGATGTATTTTTTCACCACACCGTTAACCATTGTCATACCACTTTCCTGGTTGGGGCCGCTTATAATAATGAAATTTTTTAAGTTGGGCGGAACGATCTGTTGCACTTCTGCTGCATTTTCTACCACCAATTTTAACTGTGCGTATTCATCCTTACCAATTTCTGCAGGAGAGATGGTTGCCGAAAATTTTACCTGGGCATTTGTTGTAAAGCCGGCTATCAAAAAAAGAAGCAGTAATATTTGATGTGAAAATGAACGCATAATAACAGCGCAAAAGTAACGGATTGATGCCTGTTAAATAATATGGCAGGTATAAATGGTTTAAATAAATTGTTAAACTCCCTCCTCTACTTTGGAGAGGTTTGGGGTGAGGTATTAAAGATCTCCAAGTTGTGGCCGCATGATGATCTCCTCCACACAGGCCTGTGGAGATAGTTGTGCAGCAGCATATACCATTGTGGCAACATCGGTTGCTTCCATGATGCGTTCCCGATTGATACCACTTCCGGTCCAGCTATCGGTATAAGCTGCGCCAGGCAAAACATGCGTTACTTTTATCCCATAGGGTTTCATTTCTTCACGAAGATTTTTACTGAAGCCATACAACGCAAATTTGCTGATGCCGTATGCACCTCCATTGGGATAAGCATTGAGCGAAGCAATAGAACACATGTTGAAGATGTGGCCTCCTGCCTGTCCCGATTTTTTCTGGGAACCTGTAGAAGGATTGCCTTTTATCATCATTGGTAATAATAACCTGGTTAAATGATAGGCACTATACAGGTTAATTTCCATCAGGCTTTCCAAAGCCCCGTCATCTTCGCCATGGGCATTGCCGGGCAAATAAACCCCGGCATTATTCACAAGAATATCCACCCTGTCTGTAATGCCTTCTATCCATGAAGCAAACTCAAGAAGCTCCTTTTTATCGGCCACATTGCAGGTTTTAGTATGCATAGTTATGGCCGGGTACAAACTTTTTAATTCATTGCCAGTTTTTTCCAGTTCGGTTTTGGTTCTTGCACAAAGAAATAAATGATGTGCCTGACCATCTTTGGCAAATGCCGTTGCAATGGCTTTTCCCAATCCTTTTGATGCGCCTGTTATTACAATGTTCATCTTGATTTTATTAATTCAGTAACTTGCAATGAAAGCTAAAGTTAACATGTCTTCTTTAAATTTAGTGCTAAGAGTTAAAAAGAAGAAAGGAGAAAAAGAGGAAATATAAACCTCTTTTTCTCCTTTGTCCTCTTTGCTTATCCATATCATTTAATTAAATAATTATGCCTCCATACAAACATCTTTTTTTTGACCTCGACCATACCCTCTGGGATTTTGATGCTAACGCTAAAGAAACACTGGGCGAGCTTTACAGCATCTTCGATCTTAATAACAGGATACAAATTGATTTTGAAGATTTTTATCCAAAATACCTCTTTCACAATGAAGTGTTGTGGGACCGCTATCATAAAGGGCTTATCAGCTCTGAGGATCTTAAATGGAAACGGATGTGGCGTACCATGCTCGATTTTAAAATTGCTGATGAACCATTGGCAAGAGAAATGAGTGGAAAGTTTTTAGATATACTGCCTACTAAAAAATTATTGTTTCCCCATACTTTGGAAATTTTAAACTACCTGAAGGAAAAAAAATATGCACTGCATTTAATTACCAATGGATTTGAAAAGACACAGTGGAGCAAGTTAACCAACAGCGGGTTAACCAGCTTTTTTACGCATGTGATCACTTCGGAAGGAAGCAACAGCTTAAAACCCAAAAAAGAGATATTTGAATTTGCCATGGATAAAGCAAGATCAACTGTAGCAGATAGCATTATGATTGGCGATAACCTGGATGCTGATATACAGGGAGCCATGAATGCAGGAATGGATACCATCTTTGTAAATCATATTAATGCAGCGTGTGCTATAAAACCAACATACATCATTACACACTTACAGCAGCTTGAAGAGATCTTTTGAAAAAGGGCATAAAAAAACCTTTCCGGCAAGGGAAAGGTTTACATAAAAATACGTTACTGAATTTACAGGCTAACAGTAGTTGCTTTTGCTTTGTCTTTACAGCAGGCTTTGGTTGCAGCTGCATCTTTCGATGATTTAGAACAACTTGCTTTACCTTCTGACTTAGTGCAGCAGGTTTTTCCTTTAGCGCATTTTTTCTTCTTGCCTTTGTCGGCTAATGCAACACCGGAAACAAACATAAATGCTGTAGCTAATAAAAATACTTTTTTCATGATTTATACATTTTTAATTTGTAAACGTGAAAGTAGGCAAGAAATTGCATAATGCCAACTCCAGCCCTATTAAAATTACAGGGTTGCTATTATGGTAACACCCCCTTTTACAACCTGGTTCAGCTCTACATTTACCCTGGTTCCGATGGGCAAAAGCAGGTCTACCCTGCTGCCAAACTTAATAAAACCCATCTCTTCCCCTTGTTTTACTTTTTGGCCTACCTGTAAATAGTTCACAATGCGTTTGGCCAAGGCACCCGCTATCTGCTTTACCAATATTTCCATACTCCCATTTCTCAGCACTACCGAATGCCGCTCATTATCGGTAGATGATTTGGGATGCCAGGCAACCAGGAATTTACCTTTGTGATACTGGTTGTAAACCACATCCCCATCAATAGGATTGCGATTAACATGAACATTGGCGGGGCTCATGAATATAGAAACCTGCAGGCGCTTGTCCTTGAAATATTCTACATCAACTGTTTCCTCAATTACCACGACCTTACCATCCG
>JBBSJI010000162.1:0-4396 GCA_038257425.1 Chitinophagales bacterium | reverse complement strand
TCTACATACATGCCACTTACCTGGCACGCCGCTATATGCTGGCGCATTTGCACTGCCATACTTGTTTTTTCATCTTGCATTACGCAAAGATGATAGAGCCGAGCGGCTATTCAAATATGGGGTTGGTAGAATGGATACGTTTAAGCAGTAATCTTTTATTATCGTCAGGTAATAACTGCTAGTGCAAACTTTATTTGCTTAGCGGCAAATTTCACAAAGCTTAGTTGAATGGAGGATAGAGTTTGACAAGGTAAGGGCTGCCAGATAACGTGAATATGGTTATTCATTACTACAAAAGCATTCAACTCTATCCGTTTATTCTCCACCATAAAATTCAAACTGTCAGTGATTATGTTCTTATATCTATCAGTTGCTAATAATGGTAGCCAATTTCTGACAGAAGCAGTAAAGTATTGTGGCCATTCTGTAGGAAAGGGAAAGTTCATCAACCAATGCAAGAAATAATTAGTGAGGTTATAATGGTTGGGGCGCAGGTGAAAACACCGGCACCGGCGTGAAAATTTTCATATCGCCCACATACTTTAAGGCCAGGTGTTTCACCTGCCGACAAAACTATTTTAAAAAAAGTGAATAATTGAACGGTGCCAAAGTGTTGTTGGTAAGGCAGCTGCACAATATCAGCACTCAACACCAAGAACGGCGGTAAAATATCACTCAATGCTTTTGCTTCATCGCCGGAAAGATTGGTATTAAAATCCTGTCTGCCAGAGAGTATTTCCTGTGCAATATTTGTCAAGTTGTCCAACTCGATCTTGGTGGCTCCGTTATTTGTTTTGGAAACTATGTGCTCAAACTCTAATGCTGCCATGCGTCTTTTGCCGATAAAGCTTAGCAGTTCTACCGGGTTCATTCTGTCGGTAGGGCGGCCATTTCTTGAAAGCCAGGCATTAATCAGGCTGTTACCATATTTATCCGGTAATACATCGGCCATTAAGTCGGGTAAGCCTTTAAATGTAGTTGTGCCTCTTAATTCAGGAAAAGAAAATACCCTTTTGCTGCATCGCCAATCGGCATTTTTAATGGTGATAAATCCCCCTGGTTAGTAAGAAATGACGATTCAAATTCAAAAGAAGCCAACTCTTTATCCATATTCCACGCAATGGCTCCAACCCGTTTGTTCCAGATGTTGATGAATGCTGTTGCTATCATTACCAGTCGTTTTTAGGTTTTTCAATTGGGGTGGCTTTTTATTGCTTGCCCTCTGCCGCTTTTTATGGTCAATTTTAGCCAATTGCAGTGGACTGAGCTTTATGCTTTTGAAAGAATAAGTTAAGTAACAAAATGTGGTTATTGGTCATCCAGTGTTTTGTATTTACTGAGATAGTGGTACATTTTTAGGCATCAAAACAAATTCCAATAGTTTCCAGGTAGTTAACCTATGAAACCTTTAAAACCCATGAACCTTTTGAACCCTTTTAGAAGTGTATCTATTAATAAACAGCTATAAAGCTGTTACCTTTTATTAATCTGACTACATATAGTATAAAATAGTTAACGGAATTTGCACCTTGGAAACAAATCCTGTTGCGTCTCTTATAAGTATTTAGTACTGATATTAATTATACCCTGATCAAAATTAATATCTGTGCTAAATGCCCTCAGTTCGCTGGCAGATTTCTCTCATCATATTATCCATTATCATAAATAAAAACACATGCTCAAACATTTATTGTTCACATTCATCCTCTTTTTTTCAGCAGCACGGCAGCTTCATGCTCAAATTTCTTTAACACCTACATCAAATACAGCAACCATTACATCCAAGCTGCAGGGCACCGGAGTTACAATTAGCAATCTGGTAATCGGAGGCGACCCCCTCCTTACAACTGCTATTGCAGTATTTACCGGAGGGCAGACAAATATGTCAAACCCTAATATCAAAATCGCTTCCGGCATTTTACTTACCACAGGTTTGGCCACTGATATAAACGGTAGTACAAACGCCATTAAAGGCCCGAATAACCACGCCACAGCTACCTTTACCGGAGATGACGCCGGCTTTGCCGATAATGATCTCGCAGTTATTAATAGTCTTGGCAGTTACGATGTTAAGATCCTTACATTCGATATCATCCCTAATAGTAATGTATTAAGCGGCACCTTTGTTTTTGGATCTGAGGAATACCCGGTATACGTCGGGTCGGAATACAACGATGCATCTGCAATAATAATTGACGGGCCAGGCATTATAAGTAATGGAGCCTACAGCGACCTCGATGCTAATCCTTTAACTCCTTCTCGCAACCTTGCGGTACTTCCCGACGGAAACCCCATCGCAATAAATGAAATAAATGGAGGTGTTGCCGGTGGTAGTGCTGATGGAACTCCCTTTAGTACTTCCAATACTGCATTTTATATAAGAAACTATCCCAACACCGGAGACGCAACTGCTGATGGCAGCGGGGGAGTAAATGCAGCCACACAGTTTGCCAACCTTCAATCGAATGGTTTTACAACGCCACTTACATTCAGGGTTCCTGTTATAGCAGGCCAAACCTATAAAATTAAAATAGTGATAGGTGATATAGGTGATGGATCTTTGGATTCAGGACTTTTTTTGGATGTATTTTCTTCTGTTCCGGCAGACTTTGGTGATCTGCCATCCAGCTACACAACTTTAAGCCAGGATAATATTTCGCCAACAGGCAGTATAGTTTTGCAGCAGTCTGCCAGTCATATAATTGCATTCCCAGGTAATTTATATATCGGCAGTGCCGCACCTGATGGTGAATTTAACGGACAGCCAGACAATAATGCGGAGGGAGATCTCGGAGATGAAGGTGGAGTAACCACATCCGTTCTTACAGACAATTCTACCTCTTTAACAGTAACAGTACCTTACGTAAATTCAACGGGAGGGTCAGTTAACCTTGCTGGATGGGTTGACTGGAACAGAAATGATTCATTTGAGACCTCTGAAGGAGTTATTTCAACGGTGCCGGCAGGTTCTGGAAATGCAACGCTCATTTTTACAAATGGCTTACCTGTTTCACAAAGCGGCAACTATTTTATGCGCCTTCGGATAAGTTCTGCATCGATCACTACAGCAGATTTTGCCGGGGTATTGCCAGATGGCGAAGTTGAGGATTATGCCGTTACATTGACTACAGTGCTTCCATTACAGCTTATAAGTTTTAATGCCCTGAAAATGGAAAAAGCAGCATGGTTAAAATGGGTTACTACCGTGGAAAAAAGCACTTCCCATTTTGTGGTACAACGCAGTGTAGATAATGCAGTCTGGTCAGATAAAAATAATATACCTGCTGCTGGAAATAGCTCTATTGAAATTAATTATTCTGCAAAAGATATGAATCCCGCTATGGGCCTAAATTTTTACCGTCTTAAAATGGTAGATATTAATGGGTCTGCTACTTACAGCGAGATACGTTCTCTTGATTTTTCAAACAAAAAAGAAAGGATAACTATTTTTCCAAATCCGGCGCATAATAGAACAATGCTTTTATTCAATGAAAGCAGTCTTTATCCGGTATCGGTCAGAATATTTAGTAACACAGGAATGTTGTTACAAAGACATATTTTAAAAGCAGGCATTAAGCAGTATGAATTACGTGTTGATGCATTATCAGCGGGGGTCTACCTGGTGGAAGTAAAAGGTAACGAAGTAGATATAAAGTTGAAATTACTGGTGCAGTAAGTTAATCGCAACTGGCTCCTAAACCCGGACTGGCTTTATATTGGCGTAATTTTCTAAATCAGTTTTGACCGGCAATGAGAAATCGTTGCCGGTTTTTTTCTTCCCGGCAACGTCTCCCCTCTGGTACGTGTCTGCACGTACCATTCCTATAATTAAACTTTATAAATGCAAGTCTCTCAGCCGGGGTACGGATACTTTCAATTACGAACCTGCGTATTCTTTTCCTATGTATCTTGTAACCCAGGGCAACATATAAAACCAATAGGCGCTCCACTCCATAGAAAGGAGTATAAAGATATTGCTCATAATTTCCGCATCAGCTCCAGGTTTTCTTCACTCTCAGGCACACCCTTGTAGTATAAGCGCTGCGACAAACGCCCAGCAGCTCACTGGTCAATATCTTAAGCAGGATAACCACATCCTGCGGCCGCATTCCGTTATGAGATTTCATATTGCGAGTCAGTACCCTCTTGTTAATATATGGTTAGTTCTTTGAAAATATTGCTGGATAAGGGTTTCAGAGTTTTTTAATTTCAAACGATTTGAAATAATTTCGACTTTTTGATTTACAATTTCTTGTAAATCAGTCAGGTATGAATCAAGGTAAATATGTTTTTGCTCAATTAATTGAATTTTTAAACCCCAATGATTTTATTCGTTGTGTGGCCAAATACAAGGGAAACTATAAAGTAAAAACATTTACCTGTTGGCATCAATTTC
>JBBSJI010000161.1:0-4403 GCA_038257425.1 Chitinophagales bacterium | reverse complement strand
CCATAGTTATCACGAATGATGGTTATATTTTTTGATTGATTCTCCCATCGGGTAATTTCAGTTTTGGAAAATGGCTGGGCAAAAATATTGCCGCTGAATATGGTGACAGATAAAAGAAGAATTATTTTTTTCATAAAAATCTTATTTGATACTATAAACTTAGTTTTCTTTTTTCAACTTGAAAATTTTATAAACCATTAGGGTGTCAGGCTGAGCTTGTCGAAGCCGGTATTATTATTAGAACCCGCCTTCGACAAGCTCAGGCTGACAGCTTTTCTTCAAAATGAGTCACTAATCATTTAATAATCTAATGTAAAATATTGTATTGAATGATTAACTTCAATGCTCAAAAAAGTTTACCTAAATTATATAAGATGAAAAATATTATAACATTATTGCTGGCCATTTGCTTGTTTGGTTCACCGCTTTGCATAGCACAAAGCAGGGATTCGCTGATGGTTGCTTCTATCATTAAAGAGGCAACCGAAAATTCACAGCTTGAAAAACTGGCTGATGAACTTATGAATGGCATAGGACCAAGATTGGTGGGCTCACCAAAAATGCAGCAGGCGCATGATTGGGCTGTGGCTAAGTATGGTACCTGGGGAATAACAGCACGTAATGAAAAATGGGGCGAATGGCGTAGCTGGGATAGGGGCATTACACATATTGATATGATCTCACCCTGGATAAAATCATTGGAAGGAACACAACTGGCCTGGAGCCCAAACACCGGCGGTAAAGCTGTAACAGCAGAACTTGTCATCATCCCCGACCTGGCCGATTCAATGGCTTTTGTACAATGGCTGCCCAATGTGAAAGGAAAATTTGTGATGATATCGATGAAGCAGCCATCCGGCAGGCCCGATTATAACTGGGAAGAATTCGGCACAAAAGAATCGTTTGAAAAAATGAAGAAGGACCGTACAGCGCAAACAGATGCCTGGCGTAAGCGTATTAGCAAAACGGGACTGAGCAATAAAAATCTTGCATTGGCATTAGAGAAAGCCGGCGCTGTTGGTATTGTTGGTTCTCTCTGGTCAGCAGGCTTTGGCGTGAATAAAATTTTTGGTGCCAGCACAACTAAAATTCCAACAGTAGATATAGCGCTTGAAGATTATAGTCTTTTATATCGCCTGGTAGAATCAGGAAAAAATCCAAGGATTAGTGTTCGTGCCGACTCAAAAGATCTGGGCATGGTACCAACCTATAACAGCATTGCCGAAATAAAAGGAACAGAAAAACCAGGTGAGTACGTTATGCTGTCTGCACATTTCGATTCATGGGATGGTGCTACCGGCGCAACTGATAATGGCACCGGTACAATTGTGATGATGGAAGCTATGCGGATATTAAAGCAATTTTATCCCAATCCCAAACGCACCATCCTGGTAGGTCATTGGGGAAGTGAAGAACAGGGACTGAATGGTTCCCGTGGATTTGTGGAAGATCATCCGGATATCATAAAGAATATGCAGGCTTTATTTAACCAGGATAATGGAACAGGAAGGGTGGTAACTTTAGGGGGTGCCGGATTTTTACATTCCTACGAATATTTAAGTCGCTGGCTTGCAAAAGTTCCTGCCAATTATAAACTGGCATTGGAAACAAGATTCCCGGGATCCCCGGCAGGTGGCGGATCTGATAACGCTTCCTTTGTTGCTGCAGGCGTACCTGCATTCAGCCTTAGCTCCAATAGCTGGTTGTATGGAAGCTATACCTGGCATACAAACAGGGATACTTATGATAAAATTGTTTTTGATGATGTACGCAACAATGCCATACTTACTGCCATACTGGTATACATGGCATGTGAAGATCCGGCTAAGACTTCCCGTGAAAAAATAATATTACCTGTAAACTCACGTACCGGCGAACCGGCTAAATGGCCTGAGCAAAGATCACCAACAAGAAAAGGTGGGGTGGATTAAAGAGGCAGTTATCTCATTCAGTTTGCGTAAGATTTTTTTTTCTGAAATAAAAATAAAAGGGCACGCCAGCCAGTATCAGGCCCAGGCCTATTAATGAATAGGTTGTGTGTACCATAAATGTATTTACGATAAGTGCGGCAGAGAATAATATCAGGATCACCGGTATTACGGGATAGCCGATCACTTTTGCTTTGATGGTTCCGTTGCTTTTCATTTTAAACAGTGCAAAGGCTACCAATGCATAAAAAAGAAAACCGGCAAAGATCACCATATCAGTAAGGATGTCGAAAGTTCCAGACATCACCAGTACACTGCTCCATATAAAAGCAAAAAGCAGTGATATATATGGAGTACGATACGTTGGATGCACTTTTGCAAAGCTTTTAAAAAAATATTTTTCCCTTGCCATTTGAAAATATACCCTGGTATGTGCCATGATAACGCCATTGAGCGAACCAAACACGCTGACCATGATGAGCAGCACAATCAGTGTTCTGCCCAGTTTCCCGATCATTGTTTCTGCAACAACAACAGCGCCGATGCTGTTCTGGTCAACAGCCGCAAGTTTTTCAATTGGCAATACTTGCATATAGGCGTAATTAATGAGCACGTATAAGAACATGGCAATGCTTACGCCGGTAATTATAGCCAGGGGAAGATTGCGCTTTGGGTTTTTTATCTCGCCGCTTACATAAGTGATATTGCTCCAGCCATCATAGGCCCAGAAGGCGCTTAGCATGGCGCCAAACATGGCACTGAAAAAAGCTGTACCGTTCAGCACAACAGGAGTTGCTATATTTTCTGCTGCATTATTTGTAACCGGTGCGGTATACAATAATCCGAATACAATAATCATAAGTATGCCCAGTATCTTGGCCGAAGTAATGACATTGCTTATGGCTCCTCCTTTTTTAACGCCGAGATAATTTATCCAGGTGAGTAATGCGATAGCAGCAATGGCCAACAGTTTGATCCCTGAATTGGCAAAAGGAAAAATAAAATTGCCGATGGCAATATGTTCCAATGATTGAAGCGGGTTTGGCAGCGGAACAAAGGAGTTGATGGTTTGGGCAAATATATAACCAAGTGCTGCTATGGATGCAGGTCCAATGATCGCAAGATCGGTCCAGCCAAAGAGGAAAGAAAAGAAGTTGCCGAAAGAGAGGCGCAGGTATTCATAAATGCCGCCGGATTGTTCTGTTAAGGAAGATAGTCCTGAAATGGTAAATGCGCCAAACATGGTGATGATGCCTGCAATAACCCATGCGCCAAGTATCCAGCCTTCACTTAAACCGGTTTGCGACATAGGGATAATCTTCTTAAACACACCCGACCCAATCATGATGCCGGATACCAAGAGTACGGCAGTGAATAATCCCA
Source organism: Chitinophagales bacterium (assembly GCA_038257425.1). Taxonomy (GTDB): domain Bacteria; phylum Bacteroidota; class Bacteroidia; order Chitinophagales; family Chitinophagaceae; genus Ferruginibacter. The sequence goes on along the minus strand of JBBSJI010000161.1, from coordinate 1,092 downwards.
ACACCCTGTTCAAAGGGATCTTTGACCTGTCGGTCGTTATTTCATTTTCATTTATCATAACAAGGGTTTAATTTATAAATAACTAAGCCACCATTTTTCTTTATGCCGGGTCTTATAGCCATCATACCATTTGCATAATGGATACAGCAGTGCAACGATGCCGATCCAAAACAGGTACACGATAAATAAATTGTATCCCTCACCTGCTTTCGTAAAATTCGGAAGTTCACCATTTGGATAAATACCATCTGCGAATTTGTGCCCCCTTATAAAGAACATGATCGAGCTTATAAAATGTATCAGAAAAAAATGAAGGATATAATAAAAGAAAGCTACTCTTCCATATACAGATATGAACCTGCTTACCGCACCTGAAGCCTTATCAAAAAATGCCAGGAAGATTATAGAAGGCCCAATGGTCATGCACATATATAATAATGATGGCGGGTACTTTGATACTTCCAGAAATGAATATAAAGAGTCGATTGGTTTATCATTCCCGTTTATAACATCAGGGTCTCCATAAATATCAAGCAGGCGGATCACAATAAAGAATACGGTGATACCTAATCCAAGCCATAACAATACTTTTTTTCTTTGTTCGCCTTCATAGTTGCGTATGAGTTTGCCAAAACAATAACCCAGCATCATTAATCCGGCCCAGGAAAGAAAAGGATACATAACAAGCAGGCTGTATCTTCCTCCCAGAGGATAAACACCAAAACGGTGCAGCAAAGAATACCATACACTGAAGGTCTCCCGGCCTTTTTCATAATAATCAAGCAGGTTATGCCCAAATACAATAACGAATCCGCTTATCAATATCACGGAGAAGGGCAGCCAGGTGAAGAGACCGAGTATGACCATACTGATACCGATAGCCCAGATTGTTTGCAGGCCGGTAACACTGAAATGAATATCAAAAGTGAATGCAAAATTAACGAGGGTGATCTCCATGAGGATTAACCAAAGCCCTCTTTTGATGAGGAAAAGACTCAGTTCTTTTTTGCTTTTTCTCAAACTCTGCAGGTAGGCCGATGTTCCGGAAAGAAAAACAAATACCGGTGCACAAAAATGCGTTATCCAGCGGGT
>JBBSJI010000160.1:0-4540 GCA_038257425.1 Chitinophagales bacterium | reverse complement strand
TTTATCCAATTGTTTTTTATACCCGACCGCAGCTTTGACATTTTTGACTGGACTGCCGACAGCTTTGGTATTTTAACTGCCTATATCTTTTGTTATAAAAAATATTTTGCATATAAAAAATAAAGTTTTATATTAGTATAAACATTTAACTAATGAAAACTACCCTCCCCATTCCATTCTCATACAAAATAAATACAACTCTATCACCTGCCCTTTGTAACAGTGATTTACAAAATCATTATCAACCTCCTTAGTGTTTTCTTTTAGCCTTAATAAATCCCTGCCAAAAGAGAAACCCTTCAAGCATGTGTATTAGTGAATATTTAATAACAACTAAAACACAAACTATGAACACGATAATCAAACTTCGGTATATAATACCATTAATTGCCATTGTAGCCTTTACGCTGTTTTTAAAAAGTTGTAAAAAAACAGATATTAATGTTCCGATAGACAAAACTGTAGAAGATACTAGAGCTACTGCTATTAAGGCTATTAAAGCAAAATATGGCGATGTATCTGCCGGTTATATAGTTAATGTAAACAAAACTGCTGATGAAATATTTTACAGAAATGCAGCAGGCAAAATGGTTAGCTTATATGGCAACAGCTATAATAATCAGCCTAATAATATAGTTTGCATATACAACTGTAATAATACAAGTAACCCCGCCAACCTACGCATAGTTTATACATTAGATTATGTACAGCGCTTTTATTTATGCGAAAGCAGCGGCAGTCCTGCTAAAAGCACCGTATCTGTAAAATGGACAGTAAGTGTACCCTTTACTATTACCGATGAAACACCCGATGGTGTGCTAAATACATTTGGCAAAGTAAAATTTACACCTTCAAGCGGCCCCGCGGTTATTTTAACGGCAACAGCGGGAGACCCTGGTTTTACATATACAAGCCTGGGAACCGACCCCAACTGTGGTGTTAATACTTTGTATTCAGTAACCTACTACTTTAACGGTGTTGACAACAGTAATTTTGCAAGCGGCACCCAACTTGATGCCTTATTAAGTTTATCAAATGATTGTGCATTGATAGGTTATTTATCGGCAACCAGTTATGTTAGTGCTCCAAGTTTTAATCAAAATGCTTACCTGCCTTGCAACAGGATCGAGAAAGCATATGTTAACCCTAATACAGGACCCAGCAATTGTGCAACCGTTGCAGGCAATTATGTAATCTGTTCCTATCCTGGGGGTAGTTTTACCCCCATTGATTATCACCAGGTAGAGTATAGAGCAGTAACACATTCAACCAGCCGTGCATGGGGTGATCAAAATCAGACCGTTTATTATGGAATAATTCCCGGCACCAGTACACCTTCTGCCATATTAAATCCATCTACCGGTGTTTTAAACCTGGTCAATATGTTACCAAGTAGTGGCTTATGGTTAGTCAGGTATAGAAATGTAAATACTACCACTTGTGGAGTTATTAGTGGCCCGGGAGGTACCTGGCCAAATACTGCCCTTTGGATTTTAGAATTATGGAATTTGTAAGGAAAACGTAAAAAAGTAGCAGGTTATGTACCTGCTACTTTTGATTTTTATGAAACTAAAAATATTACTCTCAATACATTTATCATTATTTGCTATATCCATATATGGCCAGCAAAATTCCTGTGTTGACAGTAGCATAAGGATCAAATATATTTTTGATAATAACGGAGCTGTTTTATATAGTAATCCTGATACAACCGGTACAAATATGCTTACCGGTGAACTTATTCCTATTACTCCCCCTATCGGCATTGCCCTCTTAAAAACTACCTGGGGCGATAGTATGATTTGGGCAAAAAAAATATTACTGAACGGAACCAGCCGTAATAGTTACTTAATGCCCGATGGATCAACATTATGTACCGGCTACTGGGGAACGGGTGCTAACACTGAATTATTATTATGCAAAGTAAATCCTTTGGGGACTGTAAACTGGATAAAACGCTTTAAGCTAAGTCCAAACCATTTATTCTATCCTGTTTCTAACAATGCAGTAAAAAATATTTTAATTACAAATAATGCTATTTATTTTACAGCATTAATGCAATTTGATATTCAGTCGCCTTACGACTATAGCAATGTTATAGTAAAATTAGATTTTAACGGTAATATTATCTGGAGCAGAGGCTTTAGGGTTAACTTACCAGCAATCTCCAATATTGTTGGATTGCCTGTTTTAGCTAACAACTCAATTATCATTCTTGCAAAAGCGAAGAGTCAATTAACTCCAGGGCCAGGTTCCGAAACTTATCCTGTTTTAACAAGACTCAATGTTAATGATGGAAGTTTAATTGAAAGCTATGCATTCAAAGCTATTCCAGATACATTAATCAAAGGCACTTCTGCAACATTTATTAAAAACAATCCCGATAACAGTTTATCAATTACCGGCTTTATTGATATAGAATTAATACAGGCGCCGGGGATCTATACTCCATCTAATATCGTATTTAATACTTTGCTTGATCCGGTTTTAAACCCAATACACAACTTTTTTTATAAAAACAATATACCACTTGATGGCTCAGATTTTCAATTTGATTTTAACAATCAAAAGCAACATGCAATTTTATCGATAGATATCTGGAAACCTTTGGATAAATATTTTGTAACCTTTGGTAAAAATCACGAAGTGCAGCGCAGCAGGAAGTTTACTACGCTTACTATAAATTCTGGTGTTTACCGTACCTCTTTAAGTTTAGATGATAAGCAAAACCTTCATTTTATTAATCACTACCCTCAAGCAGGTAAAGTTGTAACCGAATACGCCCGTATCAGCAACTTTGCACCTGATGGTACTTTAGGCTGCTTTGGTAAAGATACCAGCATACTTACCCGGTATCCGTTTACCATCACCAAACAAGCTTTTACATGGGATAATGTGCAAAGTAATGTTATCATCAGCAATGATGTACCATATACAGAAGATACCGCTATTGTTACCAAAGAATTGGTTTGCAAAATTGTAAGCTATTGCGATAGTGTTCATATTAACGGCCCGGCAACGGCCTGTATTGGGCAGGCTGTAAGATACACAGTCAACAAAAATAATGATTGCTTTAAAAATTCTGATTGGCAGATTGACACTGCCTTTGCAACTATTGTAAATACCGAGGGCGACAGTGCCATTACCATACGTTTTACAAAAGCTTTTGCCGGTTATATTCGTGCAGTAATAAGTGATTGTGTGGTTAAAGACAGTCTTTTTGTTACGGTGCTGCCATCTCCCATAATAAAAATTCTCAACAGGGATAGCCTACTTTGTCCCGGCAAACCAATTGTATTAAAAGCTGCGCCCGGTTTTATTAATTATAAATGGCAGGATGGAAGTATAGCAGATTCATTCAGAGTTACGGCACCGGGCTTTTATAAAGTAACCGGTACAGATAATTGTGGGTTGCAAACAGCCGACAGCATTATTGTAAAATTTACCGATACTGTGTTAACCCTTTTACCCACCGCACAAAATATTTGCCGCTTTGATACTGCCTTTATTATTTTACCTGCCGATGTAACCAATATTACCTGGCAGCCTTTGGGCAGTGCCTTACTTAATAATAAAACCATTACCACATACCCCACGCAAAATACGTTGTACACTATTACCGCAAAGCGTTTCCCAGATTGTACAGTAACCGCCAGCACTCTGGTAACTGTTATCAGATGCCCCGAAACAGTTTTTATACCCGGTGCTTTTACGCCCAATGGCGATGGGATTAACGATAATTTCAGGGCCTTTGTAAGCAGGCCGCTGCAATTTTACCGCTTAATTGTTTTTAACCGTTACGGCCAAAAAGTTTTTGAAAGCAGCAACCCCCTTGCCGGCTGGGATGGCAATTATAATGGTATGCGCCAAAACACCGGGGCCTTTATATGGCAGGTTACCTACCAGTTTAAAAACAATATCATGCAAACTGAAAAAGGCAGTTGTTTGTTGATTCGGTAAAAGCAAAATAACTATTAACCAGTTTAGCTTACATTTGTATTATGCTAAACACAGAGAACATGGAGTACAATACTACCAGGAACTTTTTGATCATGCGGGAATATGGAAGACATATTCAAAAAATGGTTGAATACCTGCTTACTATTGAAGACAAAGAAGAAAGACAACGAAATGCCTATGCAGTAATTGAACTGATGGGCTTTTTAAATCCGCATTTAAAAAATGTAGAGGATTTCCGCCATAAATTATGGGATCATCTTTTCCTCATCAGCGATTTTACGCTTGATGTGGAAAGCCCCTATCCTATTCCCACAAGGGAAACCTTAAAAGCAAAACCTGAACGTTTGCGTTATCCAAAAAGATACCCACGCTTTAATCACCTGGGTAAAAATATTGAAGTAGTTATTGACAAGGCGCTTAAAGAAGAAAATCCTGAAAAGAAACAGGGCTTTGCAAATGCCGTGGCTTATTACATGAAACTTACTTACAGCAATTGGCATAAGGAACTCGTTCATGATGATAATATTCAAACTGAATTATCTACCATGACAAACGGGGAACTGGAATTCAATAACCGCCC
>JBBSJI010000159.1:0-4543 GCA_038257425.1 Chitinophagales bacterium | reverse complement strand
CTGCAATTCGTTTGAATTATCTTTATACTGGTAGCTTTTATTAGCACCGCTAACAAAACCATCCAATACCAGGCCTACAGAATTATAGGTATTCATATCAAATGATCTTTCTACTTCAAAATGGCTGTTGTTCACTTCCTGGGTTGTTAACCATTTTAGTAAAACCGATTTGTCGTTAACTACAGCATCAAAAGAGAGGTATTTTACGGGCAATGTTCCGCCTTCAACAACATTACAGCCATATGAAATATTGGTACCGGGGAAACTAAAATATATTTGCCAGGCAGAAGTTGTAGGAGCAATGTTTCCACTTATGCAATAACTGATATACCCATTTGAAGCACATTTGGATGCATCGGGTAAACCAAAAGTTGCGCTTAATTTTAAACCGTTGACATAAACGGAATCAATTACAGGGGAAATTGCCGGGCAATTAGTAAAATATACTTTTAACTGGCCGCCGGAGCAGCCGCCGCCGCTACCATTATTCCTTCTGAAATAACTTGGGCAAACTGGTGTTTGGGCAAAATTTGAGAGACAGGTTAACAGTAATACAACTGTAAATGTAAAATTTTTCATTTTCTTTGTGGTTTGAGGTTTCAGAATTCGGTTCTGATAGGGTTTTGACGTAGGGCCTGGGGCCCGGACCAAAATTTGGAGGTTTTTTAAAGGAAGCTGGAGTTTAGGATTTGAAAGAAAGAATAACCGAGGTAATCGCCATTTTTAATTTCGATGCAAACATAAAACGGATTTTCGAAAAACGCAAACATTCGCCTCAGTAATTTTACGGTGTTTATAGGAAAATCACGCAAAACGAATTATTTCTTAAATATTTGTTAAGGGTAGTAATCCTACTACATAAATAATTTCTAAGATATCCGCTTAAAAAATAGATATTTTTTTTTATTGATGGTAACCCATTGCTTAAAATGCATTAATAATAGCATTTACTGTATAATTAGATGATTTGATACTCATCTTATCCCAGCGCAGCAGACAATATGAAAAGCAATATGGGTTATTCACTAAAACCAGACTTTTTGTCGCTTTAAATTAAAATCATCACTCCTGTTACAATGCGTGGCTATTATACCACGAAATGCTTTTTCATCTTTAATGTGCCAAAAATTTAATCAACAATTCACTACCCTCATTTTGAATTTAAATTTTAACTTATATAATTTATTATCTTATATTTTATTACTGTAAATAATATTTATAAATTAACAATCAATTAATTAAATGCATAAATTTAAATTTTTATTACAAATTAATAGGTTATCGAAATTATGCCATATTTTATAAATAAAAGACGATGACATATATAATTTAATATTATCAATATAACTTTAAACTATTTGTTTATCAACATTTTAAATCAATTTAATGACTGTTAATACTTTAGCTACAAAATTTAGAGGCTGCTGAAGTTTGGTGGAGGTTTTAATCTAACTTTATTAGTGCTTTCCCAAAGCTGTTTTATTAGTTTTATGGTGAAGTAAATTTCTTGGCTTAAATTACAGGTATAAATTTTAAGCATGAAAACTAAAGTCCACCTCTACCCCATCTATTTTTTGGTTATTTCATTTTTAGCGACATCCTGTCAGTCACCAAAGGAATTGGTTTACCGTGATTTTAAAAATGTAAAAGTTGAAAAAGCTGGATTTGCGGCCACCACTTTAAAAGTTGATCTCATTTATTATAACCCAAATAATTTTGGTTTGCAGCTCAAGTATACTGATTTAGACATATTTGTTGATAACAATTACCTGGGACATAGCTCCCAGGATTACCAGATAACAATACCCAAACTTGCAGAATTTACATTACCTATCCAGATTGAAGTGGACATGAAGAACCTGTTGAAAAACTCTTTATCGAGCTTATTAGGCAAAGAAGTGCTGGTAAAGATCACGGGCACAGTTAAATTAGGTAAGGCTAATGTGTACAAGACCTTCCCGGTAAATTATGAAGGATTACAGAAATTTTCTGCATTTTAAGTACCCCCTGGCCGTATTTAAGGTCTATTAGCTGGCAGTTTTAGGGAAATAAGGAAACTAAAATTGAATTATTGCTTTATAGCGGGGTTTATGGGCTTGGCTTTAGCTGCTTCTATCTGCAGTTTACAATCTTTTGGAAGCTTTTTATATGCATATTCTTCTGCTTCTATATCATCGGCATCATAACCCAGGTTGGCAATGGCCACTTTTATATTCTCCAGCGTAGTACGGTCATTTAACCAGGTAACAGTAGTAGTTTTTTGTTTGATATTGGTTTTTACCGAAGTAACCCCTTCGGTATGGCTGATAAAGAATTCTACCTTGTCTTTACATTTATCGCAAAGAATGGTTGGGGTTTTAATAACTGCCTTGCCCGCTACTTTCTGAGTTTGCTGGTATTGGGCAAAACCTACAGTAACAAAACAAAAGAAGGATAAAATAGAGAGTGAAAGTGCTTTCATGCCGGTAGAATTTTGAATAAAGTTATTGAATACCGGACCAATTTGCAGGATCGGCACGCCAATTTAACAATGTATTTTGTTCATCTGCCTGTACAATTCCCTTTTCTAAAGCAAGATTTATGAGGGTTTGATAATTGGTTAAGGAATGGTATGGTACCCCTGCATCTTTAAAGGCATTTTCTGCCACTGCAAAGCCATAGGTAAATATAGATACCATACCCACCACCTCTGCACCGGCAGCTTTTAATACCTCACAAACCTGCAGACTGCTTTTGCCTGTTGAGATCAGGTCTTCAATAACCAATACTTTTTGTCCTTTTTCAAAACTTCCTTCAATCTGGTTGGCTAGGCCATGTTCTTTTGGCTTGGGACGAACATATATATAAGGTAATTTAAGCTGATCAGCAGCCATAGCACCCCAGGCAATACCTGCAGTGGCCACCCCGGCCAATACTTCTGCGTCTGGAAACTTTTCAAAAATAACACTGCACATTTCACTTTTAATAAAATCACGGATATAGGGAAAAGATAAAACCTTGCGGTTATCACAATAAATAGGACTTTTCCAGCCGCTTGCCCAGGTAAAGGGTTCTTGTGGACTCAGTTTTATTGCATTAATTTGTAAAAGCTTTTCAGCTACGGCTTTTTCGTTGGTCATGCTGCAAATGTAGGAAAGAGTTGGCAGTGGACAGTGGACAGTGGGCAGTGGGCAGTGGGCAATTTTTAATTTTTGACTTTTGATTTTTTAATTGTTTCTTCTATGTATATCAACATTTACTTTGGCAATAAACCGGTTATTCTTTGCAATGAAATTGATAAAGACCTGAACGAGATCCTGCATCACCCCGATGCGGTTTTTGTTGATGAGATTTCGCCAAGAGCAATGAAATCAATGCTGCATGAGATAAAGAAAGAAGAGTTTCATGCAGGCGTGATCTGGCATCCCGACCTTAGTAAATTAAAGGAAACCTTTTTTAAGAATTTTAAAGTGATTGAAGCTGCGGGAGGTATTGTTCAAAACGATAAAAAAGATATCCTTTTTATTCATCGCCTGGGTAAATGGGATCTGCCCAAAGGCAAGATTGAAAAAGGCGAAAAAGAAGCCGAATGTGCATTGAGGGAAGTGACTGAAGAAACCGGCGTAACCAATCTGCATTTAAAAAAGAAAGTAGGTGAAACCTTTCATGTGTATGATGAATTTGGCAAACATTTTTTAAAAGTATCGCATTGGTACCATATGACCTGCTCATCAAAACAGGAATTAATACCTCAGGCAGAAGAGCATATTACAGAAATAAAATGGGTTAAAACGTTAGATATTAAACAGCCAATGCAGAATACTTACCCTTCCATAAAAAATATACTGGGTAAATTTTTTGATACCCCTTAGAACCTCTTTTTTAAAATAGCCACGGTTAACCTGCTGATGCAAACCAGTTTTTTCCTGTCATCATGAATCTTTATATCCCAAACATGAGTACTGGCTCCAATATGCAAAGGCGTGCATGTTGCTGTTACAAAACCTTTGGTGGCACTGCGTACATGATTTGCATTGATCTCCAGGCCTACACAAATAAATTTATCCGCATCTATTACAAAATGAGACGCAAGACTACCAACCGTTTCGGCCAGCGCACAACTTGCTCCGCCATGTAATAATCCGTAGGGTTGTTTGGTACGGTCATCAACCGGCATACGCATGACCAGGTAATCATCACCAAGTTCTACCCATTCCATTCCTAAAAACTCACCCATGGTTTTTGGACCAAGTGGATTCAGATCAGGTAAGCTGAGTGATTTATTAAACCAGATAGGCATTTTCTATTTTTAAAAAGAGTATGAAATTATTTTTGCTTTTTTATTGATTGATTTACCACACCAGGCAAAAACTGGGAAACATTACCTCCATTATGCAGTACATCTCTTACAAGCGTTGATGCAACAGAAGTGAATTTAGGAAGACAGGTGAGAAAGATGGTTTCAACATTGGTATCAATGCTGCGGTTCATATCCGCTATAGCCTTTTCATATTCAAAATCATTTACGTAACGGATACCACGCAGTATAAAATTTGCGCCAACT
>JBBSJI010000158.1:0-4570 GCA_038257425.1 Chitinophagales bacterium | reverse complement strand
GCTGTTGAATTAAACCAGGCAAAGAATTCTATAACTATAAGCCAACCTTTTAAACCACTTAAACCCACCCGAACGGCATTCAGCCGGCAGGTGTTTTAAACAATTAAACAATAAAACTTATGCAACGCAGATCATTCCTACGCAATAGCGGTTTAACACTTGCCGGTTTAGCCTTACTTAATAAAGATTCACTTGCCTCATTTTTACAAGACCCTGCCTGGAAAATAAAAATGCTTACAGATGATATTGGCATCTTTACCGAAAAAGGTGGCAGCATTGCTTTTTTACTAACAAAAAAAGGTATTGTGGTGGTTGATGCACAGTTTCCCGATACTGCCGGACATTTAATTGAAGAACTGAAGAAGAAAAACAAAAAACCTTTCCGCTATCTGATCAATACCCATCATCATGGCGACCACTCCGGAGGCAATATTGCTTTTAAAGGTTTAGCAGAACATGTGGTAGCACATCAAAACTCAAAAACCAACCAGTTAAGGGTGGCTGCTGAACAAAAAACTGCTGCTGATAAATTTCATGTGCCCGATATGACCTTTGGCAACGATGGCTGGAATACAAAAGTGGGTAAAGAAAAAATTATGGCTCATTATTTTGGTGCAGCACATACCAATGGTGATGCAATTATCCATTTTCAACATGCCAATATTGTTCATATGGGCGATCTTGTTTTTAACCGCCGTCATCCATTTATTGATAAAACTTCCGGTGCCGATATTGCTAACTGGATAATATTATTAGATAAAGCCGTAGCCACTTTTGATGTAAAGACACAATTTGTATGCGGACATGCAGCAGCAGGTTATGATGTTGTAGTTAAAGCCGATGACCTGAAAGCTTTTGGCGCCTACTTGGGCAATCTTTTAAAATTCACAGAAGCTGAAATAAGAGCAGGCAAAACAAAAGAAGAGATTTTAAAGACCAAAGATATCCCCGGTTCTCCTGAATGGAAAGGAGATGGTATTGAAAGGCCTTTAAGTGCAGCTTATGCTGAATTGAGTATTAAGTAGCTGTGTGGCCACTAAAAATACGCTGTAACTTTAAGACTAAATAAACAATAAACACGCTGATTAATTAAAATCTGTTGGTAGTGGCCTGACACTATTCCGAAGTAACCGGGCTGATCACAGTACTTACTTCTTCTACCCTGTTTGCAGGAAAACCACCCTGCATGGCATGCTCCATGATTATTTCTTTATTGGGCGCATGATACACACAGTAAATTTTGTTCTCAGTAACAAAACTTTCAACCCATTGAATACTTGGGCCCAGGTTACTGATCACTCCACATGATTTTTGAGATATGGCTTTAAGTTCTGCTGTAGATAATTTACCGGCATCGGGTATCTCCCTTTCAATTACATACTTTGGCATAAATAAAAGTTTTAGATACCGAATGTAAAACAATCTCCAGAGAAATAAAAGGCTTATTTTATGGAGATAAGTTTCTCCAGCACATAATAAACAATAGGGCAAAAACTGCTGTTCTTAAGCGTAAGCGGCTGCCGTTTAAGCAATACATCCTCATCCGTATAAGGGAACCGGTGACAATCGGATGGCCTTACTTCATAGATACTGCAATAATTATCGGCCCCTAAAAATGGGCAGGGCTTGGTCTTTAAAACATAATCTCCCTCGCTGTCAATAAATAAATAAGTATTGATGAGATCGCCTTCCTTCATCTTTAAGTATTTGGCAATACGTTTTATATCGGGTGTTTTAAACCGTGGACTATAAGTTTTACAGCAATTGGCGCATTTCAGGCAGTCTATTTTTTCAAAAGCTTCTTCATGCAGGTCGGGTAAGGCTTTCAGTACTTTATTCTTATCGGCCCGGTTCAGGTATTGTTTATATACCTTCTGGTGATCGGCTGATTTTTTCTCCCAGTTATGTAAAAGGTCTTCTTCCATGTATAAGTAATTAACTGATTATATCCCCCAATTTTCCACAGGTCAAAAGTACCGAACTTATTAGCATTAAATCTTGTTGTGTTATCGTAAATTTGCGCCACTAAAGTTCATAACAAATAAATATTACTGATCTTATTAATTCACAAACGAAATTCCTTGTTATGAAAACGGATTTTTGTCATGCTGAGGTACGAAGCATCTCAGTAAAGATGAAAAAAGGTATGACGTACAAGGGAGTGACACAACGATGTTAAAATCTGTACCAATGCCCGGTACAAAAAATAAAAAAATATGAATCTTTTTGAACAACAACAGTACGAATTTGCAGGGCGCCACATTGGTGTAAATGAAGAAGAGAAAAATGAAATGCTGCAAACCATTGGCATTGATAACCTGGATGAACTCATCAACCAGACAGTTCCTCCCTCCATACGTTTAAAAAATCCTTTAAAACTTCCTGTTGCACAAACAGAATTTGAATACCTGGATGAACTTAAAAAGATAGCTGCAAAAAATAAAGTTTTTAAAACCTATATAGGCCAGGGATATTACAATACCATTACACCTAGTGTGATCTTACGAAACGTTTTTGAAAACCCCGGATGGTATACACAATACACACCTTACCAGGCAGAGATATCGCAGGGACGTTTGGAAAGTTTACTCAACTACCAGACCATGGTTTGCGACTTAACAGGTTTGGAATTAGCCAATGCCAGCCTGCTTGATGAAGCTACTGCTGCGGCAGAAGCCATGGCCATGTTATTTAATCATAAGAATAAATCTGAAACAATTGGCTCTCCAAAATTCTTTGTTGACCAGCATATATTTGCCCAAACAAAAGAAGTTTTATTAACAAGGGCTGCTCCCATAAATATTGAATTGGTTTATGGAGATTATAAAACCGCTTCGCTTGATGAAACTTATTTTGGTGCTATTGTTCAGTATCCAAACAGTGTTGGTTCGGTAGAAGATTACCGTGATTTTATAAACAAAGTTCATGCGGTTAATGGATACGTGGTTATGGCAACCGACCTGCTGGCACTAACTTTATTAACTCCGCCCGGAGAATTGGGTGCTGATGTAGCCATTGGTTCTGCACAGCGTTTTGGTGTGCCATTGGGGTATGGCGGTCCGCATGCTGCATTCTTTGCAACCAGGGATGAATTCAAGCGTGGCATTCCCGGCCGTATCATTGGGGTTAGTATTGATGCACAGAATAACCGTGCCCTACGCATGGCCCTTCAAACAAGGGAACAACATATCAAAAGAGAAAAAGCAACATCAAATATTTGTACTGCGCAGGCATTGCTTGCCAACATGGCGGCTATGTATGCTGTTTACCATGGCCCGGAAGGATTGAAAAAAATTGCACAGCGCATTCATGTATTAACTGCAGCCATTGCAAAAGGTTTACAAAATATAGGTATAAAGGTTTTGACCGAAAGCTTTTTTGATACTATAACTTTTGAAGTAGCTGATGCAAACGCTTTTAGAAAAACAGCAGAAAAGAACGGGGCTAATTTTCATTACCATGAGAATGGTACAGTGAGCTTGAGCATTGATGAAGTAGCAAGCAATTATATCGGTGAGACAGAAAAGAATCTCTCGGCAATTTTTAAAGCTGCAAATACCAAATCTTTCAGCTTATTTTTTGATGAAGCTGATGCGTTGTTTGGAGAAAGAACATCTTCTTATTTAACACACCCGGTGTTTAATACGCACCGCAGCGAAAGCCAGATGATGCGTTACATCAAATCATTGGAGAATAAAGACCTGAGCTTAAATACTTCCATGATCAGCCTCGGAAGCTGCACCATGAAATTAAATGCCGCATCGGAATTGATTCCTGTTAGCTGGCCTGAGTTCAGTTCTATTCATCCTTTTGCACCAGCTTCGCAAACAAAGGGATACCAGTATATGATCGCAAAGCTGGAAGAATATTTAAGTAAGATCACCGGCTTTAATGCCTGTTCATTACAGCCTAATAGTGGTGCCCAGGGCGAATATGCAGGATTGCTTACCATCAGGGCATACCATGCACATAGGAAGGAAAGCCATAGGAATATTGTATTGATCCCCATCTCTGCACACGGCACAAATCCGGCCAGTGCAATTATGGCGGGCATGAAAGTGGTTGTTGTAAAAAGTGATGATAAGGGTTATATAGATGTAACTGATCTGAAATCAAAAGCAGAAGAACATAAAGATAATCTTGCAGCATTCATGGTTACTTATCCAAGTACCTATGGTGTATTTGAAGAAGGCATTAAAAAGATCTGCAAGATCATTCATGATAATGGCGGCCTGGTTTATATGGATGGTGCCAACATGAATGCGCAGGTTGGATTGACCAGCCCGGGCATGATCGGCGCTGATGTTTGTCACCTGAACTTACATAAAACATTTGCTATACCTCACGGTGGCGGTGGGCCGGGAGTTGGGCCTATCTGTGTAAACAATAAATTGAAACCTTTTTTACCGGGGCATAATGTCCTGAGCGTAGTCGAAGGGAAGCCTTCAAAAGTTTCGAGCGGAGTCGAGAAACAAAGCGGAGTCGAGAAACGTATACATGCGGTTAGTGCTGCGCCTTACGGCAGTGCAAGTATCCTGCTCATCAGCTATGCTTATATAAAAATGCTTGG
>JBBSJI010000157.1:0-4601 GCA_038257425.1 Chitinophagales bacterium | reverse complement strand
TGTTTTGCCACCATCAAACTCCTTGAGTATGTTGGCAATCTGTGTGGGACTAAATTGACTCTTTTTCATAATAGTTTACATTTTTAAAGTTAACAATTTTGTCTACTTTTAAAACGTACTATTTTTGGGGGAGCTTACATTTAGTTATTTAAATAAAATAAAACCTCCCGGTAATGTAAGGCTCCGGCCCCTCTCCTTTTGTTGCCCCCTCTCCCCGTCCGAACGGCTTGGCCGGGCGGGCTTTGGAGAGGGTTGGGGTGAGGTTGGTTTGGGGTGAGGTCTATTTAAAAATGAAATGAAAATAAACCTGGCAGCAAAAAATAATGATGTTAAAGATAATTATCCAGCGTGGTATTTTTATGGGCATCTTAAAAGAGAAGAAAATAAAATACAACAATAAAAAAAGGGTATTAATGACAATGGCACTGTACCCCAGTATCACCAGGATATTCTGGAGCCATGGCAAGGGTATTACCTGCCCGGCATTTTCCTGATGCCTGTTCTGCATTTCAATATACCAAAACACAACCGACAGCAAAAAGCAAGCGTTGCAGAAGACAGTTATTTTTGAAAAGAAGCGCATGAAGAAGTTAATGGTTAATAGTTATAAGCTAACTTTAACCGCTCAATTTAATTCTTAATTCTTAATTCTTAATTCTTAATTCTTAATTCTTAATTCTTAATTCTTAATTCTTAATTCTTAATTCACTAACCATTCCTCCCGCTCAGCATGGGCACAAAACTAAAATTCTCAAATGCTTCTTCGGTGGTTGTTCCGTCTTCATTTTTGGTGATGCGTAACATACGCTGGCAATCTCCTTCATCAACAGGTATTATCATTTTACCACCGGCTTTTAACTGTGCTATTAATTTAGGCGGAATAAAAGGCGCTGCTGCAGTAATAATCACTTTATCAAAAGGCGCATAAGTGGGCAGCCCTTCATAACCATCACCATAAAAGAATTTAAGGTTAGGGTATTGATTCTTAAAGATGAACAGTTTTGTTTTATCAAATAATTTTTTCTGCCGTTCAATAGTAAATACCCTGGCTCCCATTTGGGCCAGCACAGTTGCCTGGTAAATGCTGCCAGTACCTATTTCCAGTATTTTATCATTGGGCTTTACCTGCAGTAGCTGGGTTTGATAGGCTACAGTATAAGGTTGAGAAATGGTTTGTCCCTCGCTGATTGGAAAAGCACGGTCTTCATAAGCGATCTTATCAAAGGCACTGTCTAAAAAATAATGCCGGGGAATATTGTTCATGGCCTGCAATACGTTTTCATCGCTGATGCCTTTGTCTCTCAACAGGTCAATCAGTTTTTTACGCATACCTTTATGCTGGTAAGTATCTTCAAATTTTCTCATTGGCCCCCTCTAAATCTCCCCCTGAAGGGGAGACTATATAGAGTATTTTTTATTAAAACTAATATTAAAGTTCAAATTAGATAATTACTGAGAGTGCAAGATAAAACATGAATGTATAAAAAAAGCTGCCAATTTGCGGCAGCCTTTTTAAACCACATGTGTAAACTAAAAATTATTGAATTACAAGTTTATTTGTATACGTATAATTATCAGCCTGTGTAATAACCTTCACTATGTATATTCCAGGTTGAAGGCCGCTGAAATTGATATTTTTTTCTGATGTATTATTGATACTTTTCACAACAGATCCTGTTGAATTAAATATCCGCACATCTGATAAGCCGGTAATGTTTGCAGGAATAATTACCTGCACGTTCCCCCTTGAAGGATTTGGATAGACCAGCAGAGGTTGTTTTGTATCTGCATTATTTAATACACGGATATCACTTAAAAATTTCTTGCCATCAATATCCACCTGCGCAAGTCTGTAAAAAACATTTTTATCAGTTGGCATACTCATGTCCTTAAATGAATAAGACAATGCAGTTGTACTGTATCCCCCCGGTGCTTTACTGTCTACAAATCCAATAGTTTCAAAATTTCCTGTTGTCTTTCTTAGTATCTCAAAACCTTTATTATTCATTTCCTGGGCTGTCTCCCATTTCAATAAAGCATCAACGCCTGTTTTGATAGCATTAAAATTCGAAAGCTTTACAGGAAGCGGTGAGCCGCCGGAATAGTCGATCCGTACCCCACCAGCATCAGACAATGCTGTTGGATCAGTGATGGTGTAATAGAAGAAGAACTGCAATATATTCGGATTTAACCGCAGGAATGAAAAAGTACCATCCGGGTTAAAAGTAAATGTTGCATGGGCAGCGGTAAAGCTCTGGCCGGTTAGAGTAAAGGTCATACTTGATAAAAGATGATTATCGATATCATAATCCTGTCCACCATCAGGTGCAAGTGCCGGAAATGCAGTAAGCGACCTGGTAGTATATGTTGCATGAGTACCGGAAGGTTGATAGCCAAGGTTGGTACCATATACATTACCCAATAAAGTGCTGTTCATAAATCCCTGGGCGCCTGAAACAAAGAAATCATTATTGGCAACAGGTGGACATGTATTGGGAACAGAGCAGGGCTGCAAACCAGTAAAGCAGAATTTATCCATCACATATTTGGTACCTCCCTGGGTACAGTTAATTGTAGAAAACCCAAAAAATATTCTTAAGCTTGGAAGTGAAGTTGGTAGCGTAATATTCAAAGTAACCTGCCCACCGGCTATCGGTAGTAAGTACCCTGAATTGTTTGAATAAATAACAGCATTATCGCCTATGGGATCAGTCCCATTATAGGTACTTGCCACGGCAATGATATCAACCAAGGTAGGGCATCCAAAATTAGAACGGCTGGCGCAATTAAGATTTGCATCAAACCTGTAAATGTTGAATTTAACTTCCATCAATGTTTTGTTGGGAACTATCACCTCGGAAAGGATCCTGGCGGGGTTATTTCCACCAACACCCGGTGTAATGATACCGTATTCGGTTACACAATTGTTATCCGGGTTTTCATACGTGCCTATTGAGGAACCATTGGAGGTAAGCCATCCTGTAGTATTGTTTGCAAACTCCTGACACAGGATCTGCTGGGCATTAGTTTCAATTGCAAATGCAATTAACAAAATTAAAAATAAAAACTTTTTCATCTTCTTATGATTTAAGGTTTACAAATACGTGTACATAACCCAGGAGGTTTATCAGAAGATGGGAGATTGTTACGGTAATTCGGGAGGATAAAACAGATAGTCACTTATTCATGCCAATTAAATTCGACATGGGTTAAATAATAATAAATGAGCGTAATGCTGGTGGTTAGACTAAAGGAATTGAAGAAGTTTAATCACAGGTAGTAGAAGTAAGAATATACTAAAAGTCAATACAGATAGCGAATTCGGAGGTAAAACTAAAAATATTTTTTGGTTACAACAATACCTCAAATAGGTAGTTTATAAATTTTAACAATTAAATAATCTATTTGAAATACTAAACGACTGATTTTCAACGAATTTTTAAAACAGTTTTACAAAAAAATAATATTGAATAATATTTTAGTTCAGTCACTATATAATAATAAAGAGAGCAATTAAAGATTTATTCCTCGCAAATTTAAATGCCGGAAAATTATCCCGGCATTTAAGAATTTATAGCATTGAGTTTTTATTTTAACTTCATTTCATTGATTATCCTTTCTATCTTCTCATCAAGCAATTGCTCTATTGTGTCAAATGCTGATGCATCTTTGAGTTTTGCATTCACACTAAAATAAAATTTTATTTTAGGCTCGGTACCGCTTGGCCTGGCAGAAATTTTTGTCCCATCAGCTAACACAAATTGCAGCACATTGCTTTTTGGCAGGTCGATCGTCCAACTTTCACCAGTTTGTAAATTTTTACCTGTTTGTAATTCATAATCCAGCAATTCGCTCACAGCAGCACCATCAATGGTAAGTGGCGGGTTCTTTCTATAACCCTCCATCATCGCAGCAATCTCTGCAGCGCCATTCATGCCTTTTTTGGTAATACTTACCAGGTTCTCTTTATAAAGACCGTATTGAACACAGAGGTCAACTAATTTGTCATACAAGCTACGGCCCTGGTTCTTTTCATAAGCCGCCATTTCGCAACTCAGGGCAACTGCACTGATGCCATCCTTATCCCTGATCTTATCTCCTATCATCAGTCCAAAACTTTCTTCACCACCAATAATATAATTTTCCTTCCCTTCTTTTTCTTTAATGAGTTTACTTATCCATTTAAATCCGGTAAGCACATTGTAACAGGCAACCCCATTAGCTTTGGCTATCACATCTATCATATCGCTGGTAACAATGGTTTTTATAACCATATCATTGGGCTGTGCAATTCCTTTAGCTTTTCGTGCCTCAATCATATAATTAAAAGCAAGTACAGCGGTTTGATTGCCATTCAATAAAACCCAATCGCCTTTTTTATTTTTTACGCCGATAGCTACCCGGTCGGCATCCGGATCGGTACCCAGTAAAATATCAGCATCAAGCGCTGCAGCTTTTTTAAGCCCCATGCTCATCGCTTCTGTTTCTTCAGGATTGGGATAAATAACCGTAGGGAAATTCCCATCGGGTGTACTCTGCTCTTCAACAATATGCACATTATTAAAACCAAACAGCTTCAAAGCAGGAGGCACCAAAATAAT
>JBBSJI010000156.1:0-4612 GCA_038257425.1 Chitinophagales bacterium | reverse complement strand
TTTTTTCACTGACAGGGGCAGGTTTTAGCTACTCGTCCTATCAGCATCCACGTCGGGATCTGGGAGTAAACAGCAACAGGCTGGCCGTAGTATACAGAACTCCCCTTAAGGAAGAATTTGTATTTACGGTATGTAGTTGCATGTTCACTTTATTTATTTATAAGTTGTATTTAACAACGCAAAAGTATATTATTTTGAAAACAATAGACCAAAAATATTGGTAAAGTTTAATAAGTGCTGTTGTGGTTTAAATAACAAACTTCTCCAGTTCCTCAGCTATCTTCCGGTCGTTACTAAGTCGGGGTACTTTGTTTTGTCCACCTAGCTTGCCAATACTTTTCATGTAATCTATAAAACCGTTTTTCTTTATAGGAGATATTTTCAGTTGCTGTAAAATATTACCACCAACAAGATCATCGTAATAAACATTTTTTTTACGGAGATTATCATCAAGTTTTTTAGAAAATGTCTTCATATCTGCAGGTGTATTCTCAAATTCAATGAACCACTCATGATAACTCTTACCTGCATCAGTTGATATCTTTGGAGCTACGGTGAATTCAGTGATAGGAATATTCTCTTCTGCAGCAGCATGCAATAAAGCAGCTTCTACTTCTTCGCTGATCACATGCTCTCCAAATGCTGAGATGAAATGCCTGGTGCGGCCGGTAACCACAATGCGGTAAGGTTCAGTAGAAACAAATTTAATAGTGTCACCAATATTATATCCCCATAAGCCAGCATTGCTGTTGATGATTAGTGCGTAGTTCTCTCCAACCTTTACATCTTTCAATGTTAACCTGGTTGGGTTTTCATTAAATATTTCTCCTGCTGGTACAAATTCGTAAAATATCCCGCTGTTGGTATTCAGTAATAATCCTTCCGAGTCCTGGGAATCCTGGAAAGCAAAAAAACCTTCACTGGCAGGGAATAACTCTATGCAATCAATTTTGCGCCCTATACTTTCAAAAAGCCTGGCTTTGTAAGGCTCAAAATTTACACCACCCTGTACCATCACGTTAAAATTGGGAAAAAGTTCTCCAACTTTTTTGCCAGTTTTTTCTGTAAGCCTGTCAAAGTACATCTGCATCCATGGCGGAATACCGCTGATCAGTGTCATATTCTGGTTCATGGTCTCATCCACAATCTTATCCAGTTTTTCTTCCCACTCTTCAATACAGTTTGTTGTAAAGGAGGGCATCTGGTTAGACCGTAAATATTTAGGTATATGGTGATTTACAATGCCACTTAATCGCCCGGTGGGTATTCCTCCCACCCTTTCCAAAACAGGAGAACCGCTTAAGAAGATCAATTTGCCATCTGCAAATTTTGTGTTACCGGTCTCAGCCATATAACATAATAAAGCGTTACGTGCCGTATTGATATGATTGGGAATAGAATCTTTTGTAATTGGAATGTACTTTACGCCGCTGGTTGTTCCGCTGGTCTTTGAGAAGTAAATAGGTTGGCCCCGCCATAACACATTGTGTGTACCCTGCTTGATCTTTTCTATATAAGGTTTTAGTGCTTCATAGTCACGAATGGGAACCTGTCTTACAAAATCTTCATGTGTTTTAATTGCAGCAAAATCATGATCCTTTCCGAAAACTGTTTTTGTACCCACTTTTACCAGGTAATTAAAGATTGTCTGCTGATCAGCTTCAGCCGTTTCCATCCCCTTCTTTATCTGCTTGTATATATAACCGGCAAAGGGCTTTGCCAATATGGATTTTATCTTCATTACAATCTTTTCAATCGTTGAATAACAAATTTACAATGTTTTTATATTGCTAAAATATAAAGATTGATAAACGGGAATCTACTTACAATCACATTTCCACTCCGTTTCAAGGTCAATTACAGTTACCACTACCAGGCCATCATCTTTTGGTGCAAATACAATCCTTACATGCTGTTTATCGTCGGTGTATCCTTCAACCGGGTAAGTTTTACCTCGCTTATCAGATTGAACCTTTTTTAAATTGACTTTGCCATTTTTCAGGATTGCTCTCACTTCGGCTTCATCTATTTTCCTGCAATCCATCCTGCATTTGGCGTGTTTGCTAAGTATTATTGTTTCAGCATTCCGATTAAAACCTTCAATTTCATCCTGTTTATTATCCGTAGGCAAAACTGCAGGAACAACTATCCTGTTATCAGTTTGTTCAGTTGAGGTAATATTTCCTTTATTGCTACGCTGGTTTTTCTTAATAAAATAGAACAATAATGCCGCAGCAAGTAAAAGTATATATGGAAGATATTTTTTTAGCATGCCACAAGTTACATAATGATGGAACACCAAAAACTACATAGGTTTTGCCTTCGGCAAAAAATGACTTGCCACGGAGGCACAGAAACACAGAAGAGACCACACTGCATTTTTCTATGCCTCTGTGCCTCTTTGGCAAATAAAAAATTTCAGAAAGTTGATTAAGAAATAATTCTTCAAGGGTTTCGCCTTCGGCAAACCTTTTTCTGTGCCTCCGTGCCTCTGTGGCAAACATGACTGCGATTTATATACAAATCTTGTTAATCCGTCCGATCAGCGTCATCTGCGTTCTATTCATTAATTTTGCCCTAATGAGCAAAACAGTTGCATTACATACTTTAGGCTGTAAACTGAATTTTTCAGAAACTTCTTCAATTAGAAGGTTACTGGAAAATGATGGTTTTGAAAAACGGGATTTTAATGAAGTGGCAGACGTGTATGTTATCAACACCTGCTCGGTAACAGAAAATGCCGATAAGGAATGCCGGATGCTGGTACGCCGTATTCAGCGTAAAGCGCCCGAGGCCATGGTTGTAATAACAGGCTGCTATGCCCAGTTAAAACCTCAGGAGATTGCATCAATTCCCGGAGTTGACCTGGTGTTGGGTGCCGCCGAAAAATTCAATATAGCTACACATTTAAAAGAGATAACCAAAGGCGACAGTGCAAAGATCTGCAGCTGCGATATTGAAGATGTAAATGAATTCACTGCGGCTCATTCCATTAATGATCGTACAAGGATATTCTTGAAAGTGCAGGATGGCTGTGATTATACATGCTCTTTTTGCACCATACCACTTGCAAGGGGCAAAAGCCGCAGCGATAGTATTAACAATGTACTGGCCAATGTAGAAGCCATTGCAGAGCAAGGGGCTAAAGAAATTGTATTAACTGGAATAAACCTGGGGGATTTCCGCCCCACCACCCACCGAAGGGGGGATTTAAAGCAAGTGCCTGATAAAGAAAACTTCTTTTCATTAATAAAAGAATTAGATAAAATTGAAGGTATTGAGCGTTTCAGAATTTCATCTATCGAACCCAATTTACTTACCAATGATATCATTGAATTTGTAAGCAACAGTAAAAGGTTCATGCCGCATTTTCATATTCCACTGCAGAGTGGAAGTGATAAGATACTTGGCTTAATGAGAAGGCGCTATAAAAAAGAATTGTACGCAGAAAGAGTTGGCCTGATAAAAACCATGATGCCGCATTGCTGCATAGGTGTGGATGTAATTGTTGGCTTCCCGGGTGAAACTGATGAGGATTTTATGGAAACATTTAATTTCCTGCATCAACTGGATATCTCTTACCTGCACGTTTTTACTTATTCAGAAAGAAGCAATACATTGGCAGCAGGTATGAAACCGGTTGTACCAGTTCAAATAAGAAATGAAAGAAACAAAATTTTGCGAAACTTGAGTTACCGCAAAATGCAAGACTTTACCAATGCCCATATTGGTGAATCAAGAAAAGTACTCTTTGAAACAAAAAATAAAAACGGTATGATGGAAGGTTATACTGATAATTATATAAAAATAACAGCCCCATATCATGCAGCATGGGAAAATAATATAGTGGAATGGAAAATATAAGAGATGAACATATAAACAAATACCAGGTAACTGTGCATTTTGATATGGATGAACAATTCATGACCTATGTGCCACCGCACCGGGCTTATATAAACAGTTTGATAGAAAAAAACATACTGGATTATTATACGGTGAGCATGGAAAGCCAGAAGAGTTGGATGGTTTTTAATGCTGCCAGTAAAATTGAAGTAGAACAATACCTAAGCAAATCACCTTTATACAAATACTGGACAGTGGAAATAGATGTATAATATGTAAACGTAGAATTTCACGATTCAAAGGTCTCTTTCTAAATTAACAACCATAAAAAAAGAGTTTCAAGAAATTGAAACTCTTTTTTTATGTGGGAGCACACGGGTTCGAACCGCGGACCCTCCCGATTATAAATCGGGATGCTCTAACCCAATGAGTTTTTCTATCATTTTCCTGCTTTTCCAGCTTTTAATTTCCTTTTCTCTTTTCATGGCTTCTGACTTAGTTTGAAATACTTCCTGATAAACCAATTCCCAGTCTCCTGTATTTCCTGTAAAACCTTTATGATTGGAATTGTGTTTGCGTATTCTTTCACTAAGCTTGTCTCCGGTAAAACCAATGTAATACTTGTTTTTTGAGGGAGTGTATAATATGTAAACGTAGAATTTCACGATTCAAAGGTCTCTTTCTAAATTAACAACCATAAAAAAAGAGTTTCAAGAAATTGAAACTCTTTTTTTATGTGGGAGCACACGGGTTCGAACCGCGGACCCTC
>JBBSJI010000155.1:0-4630 GCA_038257425.1 Chitinophagales bacterium | reverse complement strand
CGATGTTTTACCATGATCTACGTGACCCATGATGGTTACAATAGGAGCTCTTGGTTTTAGATCGGCTTCATTATCTTCCTCTTCATCAATGTTAAGATCCCCGGCATCTTCAACACCAATAAATTCCACTTCAAAATTAAATTCACTGGCCACCAGTTCAATCACATCTGCCTCCAGGCGCTGGTTAATAGAAACCATTATGCCCAGGCTCATACATTTACTTATAACATCTGCAAAACTTACATCCATTAAGCCAGCCAGCTCACTAACAGAAATATACTCTGTTACCTGCAGCTTATTGTTTTCTTCCCCACCAACACCTGCCATCTCTGCCTGCTCATCTCTTTTTGCTTTACGGTATTTTGCTTTTAAGCTTTTGCCACGACCACCGGCACCAGCCAGCTTAGCCTGTGTTTCTTTAAGCTTGTCCTGTATTTCTTTTGCATCAATTACTTTATCTTCTCTGCGGCCACCGGTTCCTGTTGTTGGTGCACCACGGTTAAATCTACCTCCGGCACCACTTCCTGCCCTGTTAGAAGCTCCGGTACCTGTAGTACTTCCACCCGGCCTCCGGTTTTGCTGGATTGCCGGTGAGCGTCCCTGTTGTGGATTAGGTTGTTCGCCGGGCTTCTTTTCCATTGGAATACGCTTACGCTTACGCTTTTCGTCGTTGCCATTTTTCTTGGGCCTGGTATCATTATCAACGGGCAATTCAATTTTACCCATGATCTTAGGTCCGGATAATTTTTTTGCCTTTATATTTTCAATAATGGGAGCATCGTCTTCTTTAACTTCCGGCTCAGGTTTTACTTCAACAGCCTTGGGAACTTCTATTACTTCTTCTACCTTTTTGCTTTTTTTTGCTTCGGCTGGTTTAGCAACTTCTTCTGCAGGCTTTTCTTTTTCCGGCGTTTTCTTAGCCGATTTTTTTGGACGGGTAGAGGAATCTATTTTATCCAGGTCTATTTTATCCAGCACTTTGGGTGTTTCCAGTTCGGGTGCTTTAACCTTGGTTAAACCCGATGCTGGTTCAACCGGTTTAACCTCTTCCTTTACTTCCTCTTTTTCTTCTTTAACCGGTACTTTTATTTCTGGCTCAACTACAGGGACTTCTGCAGGTTTTACTTCTTCTTCGGGTTTTGCCTTAGGCTTTGTTTCTTTTTTATTGAAGGAAAGATCCTGTTCGTCTTTTTTCTTTTTGAGCTCATTTACATTTGCGCCTTTAGGAAGATCTATCTGCATGGCTTTTTCATGAGCCACTTTATCCTGCTGAAACTCCGTTTGTAAAACACGGTACATGGGTTCCGTGAGTTTTGACGTAGGCTTAAGATCATCGTCTCCAAATCCTTTAGATACGAGAAAGTCTACCAAGGTATCCTTACCTATGTTAAACTCTTTGGCTGCTGCCATCAACCTTGGTGTTGTTACTTCTGACATTCGTTTTTTTGTTCGTCCGTTATAAAAAAACGGACTGATTTTGCTTTTTAATGTTCTGAATAATGACCCGCCGTAATGTAATGTCCTGTTCTTATTCTTTTCCAAATTCTTCGGTGAGTATCCTTCTTACTTCTTCTATTGTTTCTTTTTCCAGGTCTGTTCTGCGTTCAAGTTCCTCTGCTGTTAATTCCAGTACTGAACGGCCGGTATCGCAACCAACTCTTTTCAGTTCGTCAATTACCCATGGTTCGATCTCATCTGTAAATTCATCCAGGTCAATATCGAATTCCTCTACTTCTCCTTCATTATCACGGAAAACATCTATTTCATACCCTGTAAGTTCGCAGGCAAGTTTTATATTTACGCCCCTGCGGCCAATGGCCAGCGATACCTGGTCGGGTTTTAAATAAACATTGGCATGCATTTTTTCATTATCCAGCTCCATGCTGGTGATCTTGGCCGGGGTTAATGAACGCTGAATCATTAACTGGGTATTGCTTGTCCAGTTTATAACATCAATATTCTCGTTCTTTAATTCACGTACAATACCATGAATACGGCTGCCTTTCATACCCACACAGGCACCCACAGGGTCTATCCTGTCATCATAACTTTCAACGGCTACTTTAGCTCTTTCGCCCGGGTCTCTCACAATTTTCTTAACAACAATCAAGCCGTCAAAAATTTCAGGCACTTCTATCTCCAATAATTTTTCGAGGAAGGCCGGGCTTGTTCTTGATAATATAATTACAGCCTGGCTGTTCTTTAATTCCACTTTTTTTACAACACCTCTTACGCTTTCACCTTTTTTAAAGTAGTCGGTTGGTATCTGTTCTGATTTAGGAAGCAACATTTCGTTACCCTCTTCATCAAGCAACAAAACTTCTTTTTTCCATACCTGGTAAACTTCACCGCTTACAATTTCTCCCACACGCTCTTCGTATTTTTTTATCAGGATGTTCTTCTTAAGGTCGTTGATACGTGCTGCCAGAGTTTGTTTACCGGCTAAAATGGCACGGCGTCCAAACTCTTTCTGTATATCTACTTCTTCATACAACTCTTCACCTACCTGGTAATCCGGTTCAATTTTAATGGCATCTTTATACTCAATTTCTGTGAGTGTGTTATACAGATCGTCATCATCAACAATGGTACGTCGACGGAAGATCTCCAGGTCACCTTTCTGATCATTAACGATTACATCGAAACATTCGTCGCTGCCGTATTTTTTACGGATGAGTGTTTTAAACACGTCTTCCATAACTTTCATCAGCGTTGGCCGATCAATGTTTTCTGCATCTTTAAATTCCTGGAAGGAATCAATTAAGTTAATACTTGCCATATTCCGCTCCGGCTGCTCTTCTCCCGATAGCTATCAGGACTATCGAATTTATTCCCCGCCGGGGTTGGGGTTTTATTTAATAATTAAAACTTTATTTGAATTTTGGTCTGTTTTATGTCTGTAAAAAAAATGTCCTCTGTTTTTACAACAGCTTTCTTGTTTTTTCCTTCTGTATATTCAATTACGATCTTTTCTTCGGTAACATCAGTCAACTTTCCTTCTTTCTTTACTTCATCATTGGTTAGCACCTCAACATCTCTGCCAATGTTTTTTTTGTACTGACGCAATAGTTTTAAAGGTTCATCCAGGCCCGGGCTGCTTACTTCAAGTGAAAAATCGCCATCGGGGTACATGCCCATTTCTTCCATTATCTTATACAGCGCACGGTTTATTTTTATGCATTTCTCAATTCCAAGTCCGCCATCTGCGTCTAAATATATTTTAAAATTGTTGGTGGGCTTTATTTTAATGGAAACCAGAAAAATATCGTCTTTCAGTAAAGGTCCAATCAATTTTTCAACCGCCTGTATTTGTGTGTCCTGAGTCATGATAAAAGAAGAAGGGAACGCCACCGTTCCCTTCCATTGCTTCTTTGTCCGGTGCAAATATATACAATGCCCCTGTAATTGCCAAAATGTAAAGCTTTACCGGGTTATTTATTTCAAATATAAATTTAACAGGATCGCATTTATTTGATTTATAACTTTGCGGCATGATAAGGATAATCGTTGAGCTACTGGCTTTGTATCTTCTGTATAAACTTATATTTGATTTTATCATCCCGGTATATAGGACCACCAAACAGGTTAACCGGAAAATGAGTGAAATGCAAACCAAGATGAATGAGCAGATGCAACAACAGCAAAGCAAAGATCATTCAGGGACATCAAAAGAGAATGCTGCCGGGCCTGCCAAGGAAGATTATATTGAATTTGAGGAGGTAAAGTAGTTGGAATACAGCTTTTTAAATTGAACCCATATCTAATAATTCAATTCTTTCTCCAGGTAAAAGATGGTGGGTTTTAAACCCCATGTTTTGGGCTGTTTCAATATTGGCCAGAGTATCATCAATAAAAATAGTTTCGGCTGCAAGCAGGCCTTCCTGCTCTAAAATAAAGGAAAAGATCTCTGGCCCGGGCTTTCTTAACCCAATTTCATGGGAATACCAGGCTGTAGTGAAATATGCATTCAGCGAGGGTTTGCCTGTTTGTCTGGAAAAAAGGTCCTTAAAAAACCTTAAATGAATACTATTGGTATTACTTAATAAGTACAACTTGTAGTAAGTGGCAAGCTTCTCTAAAAAATTCAGGCTTTCTATCCTGAAATTCAGGATAAGGGCATTACAGGCGGCCTCCATTTCTTGCCGGGCTACCTGTCCTTTTATCCTTGTTTGTATAGATGCATAAAAATCATCTTCGCTAACTTCTCCTTTTTCAAGTTTTTCAAACAGTTCATTTGCATGAGTCTGAGAAAACATTTTTTCAAAATGCTCAATACCCAGTTTTTCAAATGCGTCGATCGTTTTTTGATAATTGATATCGAGTAAAACACCCCCAAGGTCAAAAACAATATTTTTAGTTACTGCCATAATAGTAAAATAAAAGCGTCCCAAAAGATCGGGACGCTTTGTGGGCCCACCTGGGCTCGAACCAGGGACCACCTGATTATGAGTCAGGTGCTCTAACCAACTGAGCTATAGGCCCGTTCTCCAAACTTTAGTCTGGTGCTCTAACCTCCCGATAGCTATCGGGAGAGCTATAGGCCCTTTCTTCAGTGTGTTTTGAAGAATGAAGCTGCAAATATAATCAAAGCCTATTAATTTAAAACAGATTAAAATTCATCAGGCTCAGG
>JBBSJI010000154.1:0-4679 GCA_038257425.1 Chitinophagales bacterium | reverse complement strand
ATCAACCAATGCAATACTCCCCACTAAATTTGCGCCAGAATTTTTCAGAATTTTTTTAATACGTTCCATAGCGGTGATCCACATATTTCTTGCACCGGTTATAGTTACAACTGGCGCATCTTTTAAAACAGCTTGTACAGCTGTATCATTTAAGATTGAATTAGATGGGATGCTGGGAGAAAGAAACCATGCCTGGTATCCAAGAATTACCAGGTCGTATTTAGATTCTTTAAGTTGAAATGGTTTTAATGTTGTTGGTACTCCCAAAACACAATCTGGCATCACGGCAAAAAAGCTTTTACCTGTCCAGGGAAAGGGGTAATCTTTTGCTTCATGCACACGAACTTTTTCAACAGTATTTCCGGCTGCCAAAAGCGGGGCTGTAAAATTATCCAGGATGTCTTCCAACTGCCCGGATTGGGTATAATAAATTACAAGAATTTTTTTACTCATGAATTACAGATTAGAATCTAAGGCAATCTTAAAAGTTTTGATTTTTTACTGTAATCAATAATGGCTTGTTGTACTACCGCTGGAAGCGATTTATAATTAGAACGGATGATTGAAATGTCATTAGTCAGGTTATTGCGATACTCAACTATTTTAGGGGCATGTTCCTGTATAATTAACCTCAGAAAACTGAATTCAGCATTTTCTTTTTCCTTTTTTATTGAATTTTCCAGTTTTAAACGGCCGGCTTTAAAAAGGCTTAGCTTTTCTTTTGCTTTACTTACCAACCCGGCTTTTTTCATTAGCAAAGCGCCTTCGTAAGCGTCCTTATCATTTATGGAAACAGCTTTAAGGATGGCCAACTGGCTGTTTACTACCTGAACATCATTGGTTGACATGGCAGCATAAAAAGCCGATTTATCAAACCCGTTGTTTTGCGTGTTTCCTTTAACTGTTATAACTGAAAATAGAACCAACAGGTTCAGACATAGTTTAAAATTCTTCATGCTTTTTATTAATGGGCAAAGATAAAGGTTTATTAAACTTTTAGTAGATAGCCATATATTCTCATTCTTCCTTTGCCTTAGCAAATTTACTACACGAACCTTAAAAAGAAAGGTAAAGTTGCTACGTGGTTTTACTGGATGGCATTCAATTAAAATATATGTGTGCTGTTTTGCTAAAAAACACAATAAAACGTTCAGATAAAACGATTTATATAAAACGATTGATTGATAAAAAACAGGTTTTTGATAAAGCCTGTTATAAGATACTTGCATTGGAAACTATATTTCATCTACAGTTTTAAAGTTTTTATTGTTAGGCACTACAGGAGAAGAGGCTCTGCGTTAAGCAGGGCCTTTTTATTTATAGTATTACAATTGCCGCCGCAAACTGGCAAATTAAGCCTACAACAAGGCCCATATAAATTTCTTTTTGGGTGTGATCACTTACTATTAACCGGGCAGTGCAAACAATGCCGGTAATTAATAAAGCAATTGACAAAGGCCATGTCATTAACATGCTATTACTGTTCATAATAATGATGAAGATGCCAACCATGCCACCGCAACCAATGGCGTGCATACTTATTTTATAGAAGATGTTGGCAATTAAAGCAACAGCGGTAGTAAGAAAAACCCCGGTCATAAATGCCGCAAGTACAGGCGTCAGTTCAGGTTGAAACTTAAAGAATACCCTTGCTGCCCAAAAATAAAAGATCATACTGCTCAGGTATGGCCCGATGCGGTCCTGCTGGGTATGCAAAAAAACAGACTTTACAAAGCCCAGCCCTTTCATCACCAGGATAGCGAATGCAGGAAAGAAAATTGTGTTGAGAGCCGTGGTCAGCAGCAGTTTCAACTTTACATAAGAGTTAATACCCGAAAAATAGGAAGGATGCCAATACACTAAGAATGCAACCACATAAAAAGGAATGAACAGCGGATGAAAGATCACTGAAAAAAAATGGGCGAAGAACCGAAGTATAGAATGTTGTTCCTCTTTTAAATTACCTGCTTCGGGGTTTTGTATGGCTGCTGTCATAATTCTTTTCTTAACCGTGCCACTGATATGTTAAGTTGTTCCCTGTATTTTGCTACAGTACGTCGTGCAATATTATAACCTTTTTCCTGCAGCATTTCTGTTAATTTTTCATCGCTGTAAGGATGCTTTTTATCTTCGGCTTCTATAATATCGCTCAATATCTTTTTAACTTCCCGGGTACTAACTTCTTCGCCGCTATCGGTCTGTAAGCTTTCACTGAAGAAGAATTTAAGTCTGTATGTTCCAAACTCAGTTTGTACAAATTTGCTGTTGGCTACCCGGCTTACAGTAGATATATCCAGGTTAGTAGCTTCTGCAATATATTTTAAGATCATTGGCCTAAGGTCGGTCTCATCTCCCGAGATAAAAAAATCATGCTGGTAATTCATAATGGCTTCCATGGTATTAAGCAGGGTGTTATGTCGCTGTTTAATAGCATCAATAAACCATTTGGCAGCATCTATTTTCTGCTTGATAAAGATGACGGCTTCCTTTTGCCGCTTATCTTTTTTACTGCCCCTGTCATATTCTTTTAGCATATCCCGGTAGCCTTCACTTATTCTTAGGTCCGGGGCATTCTTATTATTAAGCGTTAATTCAAGCTTACCTGCATTGTTGTAAATAAAGAAATCGGGTACCACATAGCTTTCGCCTTTATTGGTTTCGCCAACCGAGCCTGCAGGTTTAGGATTTAATTTAATGATCTGGGTAATTACTTCCCGTAACTGTTCATCATTCAGATCAAGGCCACGCTGAATTTTTTCGTAATGTTTTTTGGTAAACTCTTCAAAGTATTTTTCCAACACTTTTATTGCCATTTCCACATGCTTGCCTTCATGCTGCTTTCGCTCAAGCTGCAGTAATAAACATTCCTGCAGGTTACGGGCAGCAATACCAGGGGGGTCAAACTGTTGTATCTGCAAAACCAGTTCGGCAATTTCTTCTTCAGTTGTTGAAATGTTTTGCCTGAATGCAAGGTCATCCACAATTGCAGAGAATTCCCTTCTTAAATACCCATCATCATCTAAGTTGCCGATTATTTGTAATGCAACTTTTTTCTGATGCTCATCAATAGTAAGCATGCCTAATTGCTCCAGCATTAATTCATTAAAGCCACGCTCTACCCTTATAGGAATAACCCTGTTTTCATCAATATCAGGATAATTACTGTCTTTAAGTTTATAATCACCCACTTCATCATCGCCATCCTTTACATATTCACTTATGTCAATATTATCATATTCATCAGCACCACCATCCATTTCATTGTCTTCACCATCTCCATCCGAAAACTCTTCTTTTTCCTCAAATTCATTTTCGTGCCCGTCTTCAGCTTCTTCCAGGGCTGGGTTCTCTTCTATTTCTTCTTTAATACGTTCTTCCAATATTGCGGTAGGCACCTGCAGCAATTTCATCAACTGAATCTGCTGTGGCGATAATTTTTGTAATTGTTTTTGATATAGTCCCTGACTTAAAGCCATGTACAATTTTGATTAAGGTAAAACTCTGGTTAAAAGAACGTAATCCAATTCTGTAATAACGCCGTAAATTTACAGAGATAACCTTACTTAATGCACAAAATTGCTAAAATTTTATTTTTTTGCATGATTTTTGCGGTAAATATTGTTAAAGGGCAAAAATTCTCTACAAAATACCCGCAGAAAGAAGCCGTATATTGGCTAGATTCCATTTTTAAA
This sequence comes from Chitinophagales bacterium, assembly GCA_038257425.1. GTDB lineage: Bacteria > Bacteroidota > Bacteroidia > Chitinophagales > Chitinophagaceae > Ferruginibacter. The sequence continues at coordinate 987 of JBBSJI010000154.1, read as the reverse complement.
AAACCGCTAAAAGTCAACAGGAATAATAGTTTTAACAGTTCATCCTATTCAGTAGTACAACAATCAACAATTAACCGTCCTACAAGTTTTTTTATCAGTTCTATCCCTTGTGGGGTAATAAGCGCAGACTTTTATACCCGCAATTTTGGATTTTTTTGTAAAAAAGAATTACAATTTGAAAAAATCACAAAAATTCCTTTGAGGTTCAGGTTAGGTTCGTTGCAGTATACGGATTACCTGGAAGGAAAACCGAATGCAGGGGTTTTGCCAAGGCATTAAAAAAAGCAACCCTAAGATTGCCTATTTTTTATCTTCTTTATTTTTTAGACAGTTACTCTTTGCTCATTCAGCACTTTCTTTATTACTGCAGCCATTTGTTCTCCCTTTGTGTTGATTTGTTCTTCGGTCCATGTTAAGCTGATAGCTGTAGATATGCAACGGCTCATGATAGCATCGCTGGCAGCAAAATCTTTTGTAGCATGATGTATAACGGCTGCTTTATGGTCGGGGTGTAAATTATTTAAGGTTACTGCATTTTTTAAATGATCCCACTTGCTGATATAATGCCAGTTATTATCGTACCAATAAAAATTACCAGCTAATATATTTTGTGCCTTTAACTCAGCTACCACGGCACGGGTTATTTCTTCTGTTGGTAAAAACCAGCTTAAAAAAGTACAGCTGTCACCTGCTTCATCAGGTATTCTCCTGAAGCTTACTTCCGGAACTGCAGCCAGTGCTTTTTTTAATGCGGTATGATTTTTTTTCTGGATGGTTAAAAAATTATCCAGTTTTTTTATCTGCCCTAATCCTACTGCAGCATGTAATTCACTTATCCTGAAATTATACCCGATAAAAGGATGCAGGTCTGCTCCACGGTCAACTCCTTTATGATCATGTCCATGATCGGTATACCCGTCACTGCTGTTATATACATCTTCCCGGTTGGTCATCACCACACCGCCTTCTGCACAGGTAATGGTTTTT
>JBBSJI010000153.1:0-4689 GCA_038257425.1 Chitinophagales bacterium | reverse complement strand
GGCCAGGCACCTAACCTGCAATCAAACAGGACTGTATTGACTGCTGCATTAAACATCCATTCTGTGGAAGGAAGGCATGCTGCTCATATACGCAAGATGAGAAGAGCTTTGGATATGGCTATACCGGCAGCTCATAAACCACTGAAGCCATGGATAACGTTAAACTACACTGGTATTGATTTTCCACCTGCCAATGCGGCTATACAGCCAAGCTATAATGGTGAAGAATTAACTACACAGGCAGGCGTGAACATTATTGGTTTAGGCGGAGCATTCAATGATGCTAAAGCAGCATCTGAAGGTTTTGATGAGCCATTGACTTCAGCACAAGTGCTGGCCATTGTTGATCCTTTTATTGTATAAATAAACTCAGCATACATTGCAAAAGCATCCTGGAAACCAGGATGCTTTTTTATTTTCTGACCAGCTCATGAAAAAGTTAAATCCATTAAACAACATTTCACGTAAGTAATTTCCAAAATATCAGCTTTTCACTTTTTGCAAATAATAAAACTACAAACAACATGATTACAAAATTAACCAAAATCATTTTTTCGGTTTTGATGCTTATGATGTTTACAGAAACATCCATTGCCCAGAACGGAAAAGAAAATCCTATTACCACGGCAGTTCCCTTTTTAAGGTTGGCGCCGGATGCCAGAACAGCAGGTATGGGTGATGCTGGGATTGCAACCGATCCCGATGTAAACTCCATGTTTTACAACTGCAGTAAAACAGTTTTTAATTAAGCTAAATATGGCATTGGTCTAAGATGAAAAAGTTGATACTTGAAATTTTGTTTTTATTACTTTTTATGTCAGCAGGTTATGCTCAAAACAGCGTAACAAGCAAAATGAATTTTCCGGAGCTGTTCACAATTTCAGCAATTGCAAAATATAGCCAACCCGATATCATACCGGTTAAAAAAATAGAATTACTATCAGCACAGCTAAATAACTTCAATGCTATACTTACCGGTCTTCCCATTATTAAATTAAAGGAAACAGCTGCAGGTAAACCGATCTTATTCTTTACCCGGTTTTCGCTCAACGATATGTTGGAAAATAGTATCAACAGTATGAATGATCGTTTACTGAATACCTATGATGATCATATCCAGGAGTTGTTTAAAGAAGCGCCTTCGCTGGTTACTTTAAAATGTACCATATCGTTGAAATACAAACCACTTGGTACATCTTTCCGTAAATAAAAATACTTTAACCAACCAATCAGCACAATATGAAGCCTGTAAACCATTTACAGTTTTTAAAAATAGCAGGGTTTATTATTCTCTTTTTAATAATAAGCCGGCCTTTATGGGCGCATGATGCACCCGGTGACCTGGCAAATATTTCTAAAACCGATGCTGCCATCCTGTACATGCAACTTGGGTTTACACATATACTTCCATTTGGCCTCGATCATATTTTATTTGTGCTAAGTTTATTTTTACTAAGTCCCAGATTAAAACCGGTACTTTGGCAGGCTACTGCATTTACTGTTGCTCATTCCATCACATTGGGTTTGGCTATGTTTAAAGTAATAACCACATCGCCACAAATTGTAGAACCCATCATAGCTTTATCTATCATGTATGTGGCATTGGAAAATATTCTCTCTCCTACTTTAAAAAAATCACGTATCGGCATTGTTTTTTTATTTGGCCTGGTACATGGTATGGGCTTTGCCAATGCGCTTGGCGAATTGGGTCTGCCACAAAACGGTTACCTCACTTCACTCATCATGTTTAATTTGGGGGTGGAGTTGGGACAGGTTGCTGTTATTGTAGCTGCTTTTCTTTTATTTGGAAAATGGTTTGGAAATAAACCGTATTACCGTAAGCGGGTGGTAATTCCGCTGTCTATAATTATTGCAGCCATTGCAGCTTACTGGACGGTGGAAAGGGTATTTTTTAGCTGATCACTCCCACCCATTAGCCAGCACATCAGCAATATGCATGGTCTTTAAAGGGAGTTGTTTATTCTTTATAAAACCTTCTAACTGCATCAGGCAGCTCAGGTCGGTGGAGATAATATATTCGGCACCCGTGGCCAGTGCATTGGTAATTTTTTGATCGGCCATGCCAACTGAAATGGCTTCAAACTTTACGGCAAAAGTTCCGCCAAAGCCGCAGCAGGTTTCAACATCATTCATTTCAATAAGTTCCAACCCTTTTACATGGCTTAATAATTTACGTGGGCCGGTTTTTATTTTACACTCCCGCAAGGCGGCACAGCTATCGTGGTAGGTTGCTTTAGCATTCAATTCAGCTCCAAAGTTTTCTATCTTTAATACATCAGTTAAAAATTCCGAGAATTCATAAATGCGTTTGCCAAGGTTTTTTACGGTGTTATGCTGAGAAGAATTTTCAAAAAGTTTACTATAGTAGTTACGTACAAAGCCAACACAGCTTGCACTGGGCGCTACAATATAATCAGCTCCTTCAAAATCTTTGATGAACTTGGTACACACATCTCTGGATGCATCCCAGAAACCGGCATTAAATGCTGGCTGGCCGCAGCAGGTCTGGTTGGTATTATACACTACTTCGCAACAGGCTTTCTCCAGCACTTTAACCATGTTAAAGGCGGTTTGCGGGTAAAGCTGGTCAACAAAACATGGTATAAATAACTGAACTTTCATACCCAACCCTTAAAGAGGCTTTTGAGAATTTAATTTAAAAATATTTTTGTATTGCAAGCAGTGACTGCCTGAAATCTTAAACACTATTTGCTTTTAAGGCCCTAAGCCCCTTTAGGGGTTGGGGTTAAACTCATTTGTTAAAGCGATCATCTTTAATGCAGTTACCGCCGCTTCTTCGCCTTTGTGGCCGTGAGCCCCTCCTGTCCTTGCATCTATCTGCTGCTGGTTATCTACGGTGAGTATGCCGTAAACAGTGGGTACAGGCAATAGTAAATTCAACTGTACAATACCTTCGGTAACGCCCTTACATACATAATCAAAATGTGGCGTATCACCCCTTAACACACAACCCAATGCTATAAAGGCACAGGGTTTATCATCTTTATATTTATGAAACTCCCAGTAACTTTTAATACCAAAGGGAATTTCGAATGCACCGGGTACTGTAATACTCCTGTGCTGCACTTCATGCTCATCAAGTATTTTTTTGCAGCCTGCTTCCAGTTTATCTATCGTGGCTGCATTCCATTCAGTTCGTACAATTACAACACAGGTACCCCTGGGTAACTGGATGCCTGTTGTATTGTATAATTTTGATGAGTCTGTTGACATAATGTGAGTCGTGAGTCGTCAATCGTGAGTTGTAAACTTAATTCGTAATTTCCTCCCGATATCTATCGGGACCAATTACTTTGTAGCACCTAAAGAGAACAGGTACTTATCAACATCACCCGAACCTACCCGCTGGCTTGCAGGGTATTTATCTTTTAACTGTTGAAAAATTTCTGTTGCTTCTTTTGTTTTACCAATTGCCTCGGCATACCTGCCGGCAATGAATAATGCTTCGGAAGCCATGCCATCATCAAGGCCTGAGATATTACCTGCTTTTTTATAATAATCCAAAGCATCATCGGTTTTCTTTTGCTCGGCATACGCATGCCCTAATAAAATATAGGCTTTGCTTTTTACCTGGTCTGCACCATTGGCATCAAATTCTTTCAAATGCTTGATGGCTTTATCAAACTGTTTTAACTGCAGGTAAATAGAGCCAATCATGAACTCGGCCCTGTTGCCCGATTTGGTACCGCCATAGCTGCTGGCAATTTTTAATAAACCGGTAACGCCATTTGCTTTATCTCCATTCAATACCATGTTCACCGTGTCTTTGATAAAAGATGAGGTTGTGGACATGGTGCCAAACATTTTTTCTGCTGGAAATATGAGGTCATTTGCTTTTTTCTCATTCGGTATCTGAACCAGGTATTTGTAACCTACATAACTACCCAGCAGTATGATCAGCACAGATCCAACTATGATGATCTTTTTGCTGTGAGCCGCCCAGAAACCTTTTGCTTTTTCAATTACAACTTCACTATCGTTCTGCACTGCTTTTACTTGCTTATCTGCCATTTCAAAAAAAATTAAAAATTATGAATTATGAATTAAAAATTTAAGATCAGTTAATCAACGATGAAAGGATAATCTTGCTGTACATACACATCTTTCAGTAGCTCATTATCATCGGGCCAGGGGCTTTCTTCTGCAAATTTTACAGATTCTTCAACTTCTGCCTTCACCCTATCAATGATCACCTCAAACTCTGCATCAGTAATCTGGTACTGGTCTTTCAATACTTTCATCACATGCTCAATCGGGTCTTTTTCCTTGTATTGTTCCAGTTCGTCCTTAGTACGGTATTTTTGTGGGTCACTCATACTGTGACCTTTATAGCGATATGTTTTAATTTCAAGTAAGGTTGGCCCACCCTTTTCCCTTGCACGGTTAACAGCCCTTAAAACACCGTTGTGTACATCTTCGGGGCTCATGCCATCAATACTGTCGCTTGGCATTTCGTATGCATCGGCCATCTTATAAATATCCAGTGTTTTACTGGTACGGGCTACAGAGGTACCCATAGCATAGTGGTTATTCTCGCAAATGAAAACCACGGGCAGGTCCCAAAGCATAGCCATGTTAAAGGTCTCATGCAACATACCCTGGCGGGCAGCACCATCTCCAAAAAAGCAAAGCACTACATTGTTTGTG
>JBBSJI010000152.1:0-4745 GCA_038257425.1 Chitinophagales bacterium | reverse complement strand
TGGCATTTCAACAGTAAACTCTTTGCATACTTCATTGCTGATGGCAACCCTGTCAATATTAAAGAACTGTGCACAGATGGTATAATTGCCGTCTTTCAGATCTGCACATCCGGTTATTGACCCTGTTAATTCATTCGCATTGAATGTCCTGGTTGTAAAATTATCAACCTGCAATCCTCCGGTAGAATTATTGCTGCAGACTATAGCACCATTGGCTCTTATCTGTATTATAAGCCTGATGCCATTTACCCGTACTGTAGGCGGCAGCTGCGCAACCAGCAATAATGCTCCCGGCACATTATTCCAGTTATCAATTGATGCAGGCAGTTGATTTTTTACAGTAAAGCTTACGATCTTGATCTGTTGTATTTGGCTGAAGGCAGAGGCACCGCCCAGCATCAACAACAGTAAAAGCAGTTTAATTTTTTTCATACTCAGCGTTTTTTAAAGGCTTTTGCAAAAGCCTTTTATTACTGATACAAAAATGAAAAGAAGAAAACGGGGATTTTACGGAATTGTAGAAGCGGGGGAAATGATTGTATAAGTGCGGCATCTGCCCGAAGAGGGGACTGGAAGGTTAATGCGAAAGATTATCGTTCTGCAAAAAAAATTATCTGATATCATTGCTAAAAAAAGCACTACTGATGATGTGGAAGTGAAAATCTTTGGAATTAGAAACTGTACCGTTCCCTCTCTTCGGGAGAAGGGGTACGAGGGATGAGGCCCGGCGCTCTATACCTTCCTCTTTATCCATTTTTCAAACCTGGCTAAGAACTCTTCCTTTCTGCGTGAAGCCACCGGCAATTCTTTTCCATTTTCCAGTACCACATCGCCACCACTACCTTTTATATATTCCCTGATGTAAGAAAGGTTGATGATGTATTTATCATGAATGCGGGTAAAGCTGGCTTCGGGCAACAGTTTTTCATACTCGCCCAGTTGCCGGCTTACCATGATTTTTTTATCGCCTGCCAAATAAAAATTAGTGTAGTTGCCGCTGCTTTCACAATATAAAATATCGGTAAGCTTTACAAAAATCAATCCGTTACTGGTAGATAGGGGGATCTTATCAGGTACTGCCTGTTTGGTATTCTGTTCTAATAGTGAGAAAAGGTTTTTGTTGATATTCTTTTCTTCGATACGCTTTACAGCAGTACTTACCGCAGCCACCAGTTTATCTGATTTAATTGGTTTGGTTATATAGCCGGTCGCATTGTGTTCAAAAGCTTCTACTGCATAATGACTGTAGGCGGTAACAAAAATAGTTTCAAACTTTACCGGCTCCAGTTTTTTTAAAAGATCAAAGCCATTTAAATGCGGCATTTCAACATCTAAAAAAACAAGCTGTGGCTGCAGCTCATCTATCAATAATAATCCATTCTTTGCTTCTGTATCGGTAGCAAGTATATTAATAGAAGGACAATACATTTCAAGCATGTTTTGCAACAGCTTAATATTCTTTGCTTCGTCATCTATGATTATACAGTTGATCATTTAAAGTCGATGGGTATTTTTACAATAATTTTGGTGCCGGTGGCTTTGCCGTGTATGTCTTTTTTATCTATCACTTCCTGTTCAATTTTATAAAGCTCGGCCCGGCGCCTTGATATATTCATTCCCCTGCTCTGGTATTCAATATGCATTTTGCTTCTCAGTGCTGCGGCTTTTTCTCTGCCAATGCCATTATCATCTATTGCACAAACTAAGAAATTGTCTTCGGCTTTTGCAGTAATATTTATCTGGCCTTTTTTATCTTCCAAAAAACGCATACCGTGCCTGATGGCATTTTCTACATAAGGCTGCAGCAACATGGCAGGCACAAAAATATTCTCGGGATCTACTTCATCACTAACTTCTATGTGGTAATTGAATTTATCATCAAACCGAAGTTTTTCCAGCTGTAAATAATTATCCAGGTAACTGATCTCGTTCTTTAATGAAATGATGGAAGCATCTGAATTATCAATGGTGCTACGCATCAGGTCAGCAAATTTATCCAGGTATTTATCGGCCTGCTTAAAGTCCTTATCAAAAATGAAACCCTTGATGGAATTCAGGCAGTTAAAAACAAAGTGCGGATTTATCTGTGCCTTTAATGCCTGCATCTCCAGCTCGGTCAGTTTTTTTTCTGTTACTACTTTTTCAACTTCTGCTTTACGTTTTTGCTTATTGCGGTTTTCCAGTATCAGCAGGCTGATGATAAAGAAACCCAGTGCTGCCACTGCCCAGAAGATCCCGCTCTTCCAGTAAGGCGTTTTAATGTAAAATGAAATGGTCTCTGTTTTTGAAGATGCTGTTCCGTCTCTTTTCAATCCTCTAATCTGGATATCGTACCTGCCCGGCGCCAAACTAAACTCAATATTATTTTTATCTGTTCTCAACCAGTTGCCTTCATTAAGACGGTATTCAAACAAAGGATAATAACCCGTAAGATCGGCTCCTGAAAAATAAATACTGATCTCGTTCTTATCATAAGGCAGTGTATAATCTTTCTGCACAAGTGTATCAATACCCTGTATAGAGACCCTCGTTATAAATGTAGTAATATCAGAGACCGGTAAATGGAGGTTGGCTGGCAGGTAACTGATACCGCCCGTAGTAGCAACATAAACGGTGTCATTATAAATGCTGATATCGTTCACCTGTTCGCCAATAAGCCCGTCTGCTAAACCGAAAAAGGTATTGTAAAAATTTAGCTTTCCATCTCTGTACTGGTACTGTATCTTATTAAGCCCTTTGTTTGTGCCCAGCCATATCACGTTTGGCATATTGCTGTAAAGTGATTTGCATACATTGCCCGGAATGATATCACCCAATGCAATTGATTTAATGAGCACATTATCTTTAAGCACCAGCAATGAATCGGAACCCAGGCCTACCCAGATCAAATCATCGGCTGTATTAAAGATTGTGTTTACCCGGTAACTCAGCGCCTTATAGTTTGCTCCAAAATAAAAAAGTGAATCCTTATCCCAGCGGTACAGCCCGTCATTAGATCCTATATAAATCTGTTTGGCTTTATTAACGCCAAGTGCAGTGACCCGTTTAGCAATGCTGGCCTCCACTTTACCGGAAACCAGGTTGTATTTTTGTGCAATAGAATGAGAGCCAAGCAAAATAATAGAATCATTAAGCAGCATTGCCGCTTTCGTTGATGCATTTTCCTTTCCTTCAAAACGTTTGGTTATCTCCAAAGTTTTTTTATCTATTATGAATGACCCGGTTTGTGCTGCCACATACCAGGCATCTTTAAGTTCAATTATTTTCCGCACAACCCCATCCATATTCTTTTCATTGGCCAATGCCCGTTTTTTTATATCATACACCCCATCGTAAATAAATAGTTCGCCATAATTGTTTCCTGCAAATATTTTTTTGTTGGAGATGGCGAGTGCATTAAAATTCTGGGCTATCAGGTCATTAAGCCCTTTATCAGCAATGGTGAATGAGGATATCCTTTTTTGTTGAATTTTTACCAGCCCCCTGTCAATGGTTGATATCCAGGTACTGCCATTTTTATCTTCCAGCACATTACGCACAGCAATATTATACAGCAGCGGGTCTTTTAATTCAAGCGTTGCAGTATCAACAGGGTAGGTGGTTCGGTTGTAGGTAGTAACTGCCAGGTGCTTACCAGCCTTGCAAAAAATGCGTATGGCGAATGGAAACATTTTTTCAAGTAACAATTTAATATCCCCATTTTCATCAACGCTGTATTTTTTTATTTTATCGGAAGAGCTTATGTACAATGTTTTATTAAAATACTCGCTGTAAAATAATTTATTGTCAAGGGGAAATGATTGGTTAAAACGCCCGTTCATAAAAACCCTTACAGCATCCGGACTGATGACCAGGTATTTTTCGGGACTGAACTCAATGATCTTATCGGGTGTGGCTGCTTTTGCCGGCATCAATCCTTTATACACCGTTACTTTTCCGTTCTTGTAAATAAAAAAATCACGGTGGTTATTACAGAAGGCAATGCCGCCATATTGCAATACACTTCCCCTGTTGGCATTGCCCAATTCAATTTTTCGTAATTCCGGGTCGGTGTCTTCGTTCTCAAAGCGGTCTTTCACCGGGTTATACCAGGCTGTGGTACGCCGGAAGGGTGTTACCCATATCCTTTGGCTGCTGTCAATAAAAATATCGGTTATCTCGTTATCGGGCAGGCCCTGGGCCGTGGTATACGGTTTAAAGTTTTTACCATCAAATTTTGCCAGGCCATTATCTGTTGCTATCCACAAAAAACCGTGATTATCCAGTATAGCCCTGTATATAGAGTTAGAAGGCAGCCCGTCCCTGGTGCTGTAAAATATTACCTGTGTAGACTGTGAAAAAGTTTGTACCTGTAAAAACAGCAGGCAGCAGGTGATAGTTATATGAAGTAAAAGTTTTGGCATTCATCATAAATATAAAAAATGCAGGGCAATAATACATCAGGGCTCTTACAACTTTACAAACAGCCGGCCTCTACAAAACCCCAAATTGTTGGCAAATACCGGTATAATCTCTTAAAATCAGCAGACTCTAAAGCCCTCTCCTTTGGAGTCCCGATAATTATCGGGATGGGTGAGGTCCCAAAGCAATAATTTGAAATTAACCCTGTATTTTAGCCCCGTTAATTTTATATATTTGCCAACTAAAGATATTATTATGAAGTTTATTGTTTCCTCATCGGCCCTGCTTAAACAACTGCAGCAGATAAGCGGTGTTATCAATGCCAATACAGTGCTACCCATACT
>JBBSJI010000151.1:0-4877 GCA_038257425.1 Chitinophagales bacterium | reverse complement strand
TCCAGTTATTATTTGCACTTTATGGCCTCATTATTTTTTCATCTTTTAAATTTTTAAACAATGGCAAAAACTTATGAAACAGGCCACGCAAAAAATGTGGCCAATTTTGAAGATCTTCTTTCCTTTTGTACCGGCTACGGCACAGGCTACAATCCGGCCAAGGCAGCCCTTACACTGGCATCGCTGGGTACAAAACACACGGCATCAAAAAACAGTATGGCAGCGTTAAATGCCACACTACCTGCCAGCATCAATGCCATCAACGATAGGGATGCTGTATTTGCACCCCTCACCAAACTGGCAACACGTATCCCCTATGCCGTGGCAGCATCCGATGTACCAAAGCAGGTGGTAGATGATGTAAAAACAATTGTACGCAAATTACAGGGTAGGCGTGCCACGCCAAAAAAGCAGGATGATCCCACCACACCGCAAAATGAATCAGAACAAAGCCATTCCGCATCACAAATGAGTTTCGATAGCCGTATCGAAAATCTGGATAAGCTCATACAGTTACTGGGTTCAATTGCCGGCTATGCACCAAACGAAACAGAACTAACAGTTGCCGATCTTACAAAACTGCTAAACCGGATGATGGCAGCAAACACCGCAGCAATAAATGCCTACACCCCCCTCAGCAATGCCCGTATCCTGCGCAATGATGAACTCTACCATCCCGCCACAGGCCTGGTGGCCACTGCAAGCGATGTAAAAACATACATCAAAAGCGCCTTCGGCCTGTCAAGCCCACAATACAAACAGGTAAGCAAATTACAATTCACCCCATTAAAGAACTATTAAAGCAACGATGGCATACATACTTCCGGGGGCCGTGCACCTCCGGAGGTCTTTTCATCGTAATGTTCGGCTTCCTGCCCGGCATTAAGAAATGTTTCCCGGGCATTCGGAAACCCTTCCCAAAAATTGAAAAACCCTTCCCGACCGTTGAGAAATGCTCCCCGAACATTGAGAAATGCTCCCCCACCGTTAAGAAATCCTTCCCGACCGTTAAGAGATGCTTCCCGAACATTGAGAAATGCTTCCAAAACATTCAGAAACACTTCCCGAACATTCAGAAATGCCCCATAAAAACTATGTTAAACAATTTGCAGTTTACCACAGCACCCTTGCCATCATCGGCGCAAGCCTGTCGGCCCAGCGCCTGTATTCTTTACCAGATGGATGCAGGCCATCGGGCGCCAGGAGGGTAAGGTCGTTTTTTGCCTCCCGGGTAGATGCGGTAATATCCAGATAGAGGCAGTTAAAAAACGCAGTTACATTTTTATTGATGTCATTAAACCAGTCTATCTCCATACGGATACGGGCAGTATCGCTGTCCATGGCAAAAGGGGTTACACTGTAATCTGGTATGCTTAGTACAAACACATGGGTGTTTTTACCGTTGGCCAGTTCAATGGCTTTGGTAAGCAGGTTGGTAAAGCGCTGGCGGTAGCCGGTAGTATCGTGGGTTTGATACTGATCGTTTACACCAATGAGCAAACTAACCACGGTATGTTTGGCGGGGTTTTGCGTTGCTATTGCGCTGGCCAGGTTGGTGCTGGTCCACCCGGTTGTTGCAATAAAATTGGGTGTGCCCATGTTGATGCCGCTAAGTTTTAAGGTGTTGGCTGTTTGCGAAGCAAAGCGCTCGGCAGCAGTTACTCCTTGTCCTATACTGTACGAGTCGCCAAGCACAAGCCATGTTTTAGGCTGGCCGGTATTGGGCGGCGGTGCCACATAAGTGCTGGTATTTTTTTCTTTGGTGCAGGCCAGTAAGAGCATACTGCAGCAAATGGCAAATAGCTTTATCATAACTATATTAACGGATATTAACTGCAGATGGTTTAGCCACGGGGCAAAAAGCGTGTGGAAGAATGGTTCGTTTGCTACAACAACCATAAAAACTCCGGCACAGTTTTTATGCTTTACATTTTTATACGAGCAAAATACATTATGATGAAAAGGAAAAACAACTATGTAAGAAAAGGCGGCAAGATATTTCAGGCTATTACGAATGATTATTTACAACGTACCGGCAATATGATAACAAGGCTGTTACTTACGGGCAGGCATTACCTAAACAAAGGTAGTGCCCGCATTGGCGAAGGCAATATTTTTGGAGAGAATGAGGAGGATTATTATAGCCATGCGGTAAGTGCGTAAGCAAGAAGCTTTAATTTCTTGCATAATTATATAAAAGATTTGTAAAATTATTTTTTGGCAAACATTTTTATCAATTTTTGTTTTTACATAAAAGCCCAACACTTGTTTAATTTATTTATTACCCGCAACCGACAATAACTTCATCAATAAAAACCGAACGCAATGAACACCGATAAAAAAACAGCAGCAGCAGCAGCAGCAGCGGAGATGGATGCAACAATAAGCCTGGTAGAAAGATCATTACTGGATGAAAGTATTGAGAACAGTATGAGCATTGATAACAATAATTTAAAAAGATCGGCATTGGATACGACCGATGAAGACGGCGACCTGATAAATGAAACCACAACCGATTTAACCGGCGAGGATTTGGATGTGCCTGGTGCTGAACTGGATAATGCAGATGAAAAGATTGGCGAAGAGGATGAAGAAAACAATGTTTACAGCAATGCAGATACAGAATAGGCGCAGCGTTACTTGTGAGCTTTTCCCCACGCAATCCACATTCTTCCTGCATCATATTTACTTAACACAAGGTTCACAATTTCTTTACGTTATAGTTTGAGCTTGAGTGCGCAAAAAGCTGTAGTTCACAACCCGGCACGTCACTAAAAAACTGGCACGCTTTTTCTTACGTCAATATTATTAAAACATAACATTATGGAAAAGCACTTAACAGTAACCAACGAAAGCAAAACAGGCGTAGAGCTGGAAGCAGACAAAGGTACCCGTGTTACCAACCAGGTAAATAACAACCTTGATGCTACCAAAGCACTTAATGATGATGAGGATTTTGATAATGTGGATGATGAGCTGAAGGATGATGAAAATATAACTGAAGAAGAAGTGGTGGTAGAAGAAGATATTGATGAAGCTGATTTGGATGATGACGATGATGATGAAGAAGATTAAAATGAACACACATTTTACAAGGGATGGAAATTTGAGCACTTAAAACATATATTATGCTGCAACACAAAACCATTTTATCGCTTACGATTGACCTGCTGGCCAATAACGCCTTCAGCCATCTAAAGGACGAGGAGATATCGGCCATGCACCACCTGATACTGAAGCTGCAGGAGCCGCTAAGCCGCATACAGGAAAAGCTTTTACTCAGTTTTTGGAACCATGCCTGCACGGTAAACCTGCCCCGGCACCTGCTGCATTGCTGTAATACCATGCTGCAGCATTATGGCCGCAACCCGCTGGAAATGCAGGAAGTGGAAATGGAACTGTACTAGGCCTTCTGCCGCAATGATAAAACACAGGGAATGTGTTGCAATATCCGCATCTTAAAAATGAAATAATATGGACCCGAAAATTGTAAATACCGAAGAAGATATACTGAACCCCATGGCCGATACTCGTAACTACAGCGCCGGGAATGAAGATGGAAAGATAAAGGACATGGAAAACCAGCCGGAACGGGAAGAAGATGAAGCCGGTTTTGACGAGCATGCTTTTGATGAGCCGGAAATAAAAGACGATGAGCGGCTGCCCGATGAAATAGCAGATCCCGCTGAAGATGACAGCGAAGATGAAATGCCTTAAAAAAATCCCGCTACTGGTGGGATTTTTTTTCTACACATGCTTTACTCCTCACATAATGTTATTACAGACTTAAACACATAAAAAAGGATGATTGAAATTCAATCATCCTTTTGTTTCTACATGCTTTTAATAAACTTACGGGTCTACTAAACACTTCCCCGGTCTTCACGATTTATGTTGAGTTATTGATGCATGAACCGTTGAACGTTTTATATAAAACCAAAACTGTGCCAACTCAAAAAGATGGGGAAATAAAAGATCCGCTTTTAAAAAAGCGGCTTTAGTAATCTTTTATTAAAAGATAAAGTTAGTGTTAAGGAAGGGTGTCAGGGTGAGCTTGTCGAACCCGGTATATTTAAATAAACCCGCCTTCGACAAGCTCCCCGAAATGATCGGGACAAGCAGACTGACAACTTTTTAAAAAAGCAGCTGTCATAATTCTGTCAGTTAATTTTTACCAGGCGTATTTACTTTCTGCAATTAATTTATCTGCAATCCTTCTGCGGGCATCCTTACTGTTGAATGGTTCTGTTTTGGTAAAGCGTTTCAAGCCAAGCAGCATCATACGTTGCTCATCGCCACCGGCAAAAGCATTGATGGCTTCCTTACCAGCCTTGTTCACTTTATCTACCGCATCATTCAGGTAGCAGCGCATCATATCTATTTGTGCCTGCGATGAAGCTTCGCCCTGCTTATCCACCATCTTCATCACCCGCAGTAAAGTACTTTCGGCTTCAAAGGTCTCAATGGCCATATCGGCAATATTCATCAGTATCTCCTGTTCGTCCTGTATTTTCATCATCAGTTTTTGTACAGCAGCGCCGGCTACCATTAAAATACTCTTCTTCATGTTTAAAACGGTCTTGCGCTCTTTGGCAAATGCGCTGTCATCTTCATTACCAAATTCCGGTATGCTCATCAGTTCCTTACTAACGGCCATGGCAGGGCCCATCAGGTCAAGCTTTCCTTTCATGGCTCTTTTCAGGATCATGTCTACGGTAAGCAGGCGGTTGATCTCGTTGGTGCCCTCGTAAATGCGGTTTATGCGGCTGTCGCGGTAACCACGGCTGGCAGCGTATTCATCGCTGAAGCCGTTTCCACCATGTACCTGCACGCCTTCATCCACAACATAATCCAGCACTTCGCTGCCATGCACTTTT
>JBBSJI010000150.1:0-5000 GCA_038257425.1 Chitinophagales bacterium | reverse complement strand
TTTAATTATGCCTTCATGCATTTGGTTGGTTACGATGAAAAAATGTATAATGAAGAATTTAAAAAATTAGAACTGCAGGTTGTTGATGTGCCCGGATTAAAAATAAGGGCGACTGATATCAGTGAAGATGCAGTGAACATTTCAAAAGTGAATGCCGGCATTGCGGGTGTAGAAGAATTTATTGAATTTGCTGTTTGCGATTTTGAAGAAACAGTAATTCCTGAAGAAGGAGATGGTGTTGTTTATTTTAACCCGGAATACGGCGACAGGCTTGGTGTGGAAGCTGAACTTGAAATTACCTACAAACGCCTGGGTGATTTTTTAAAGAAGAAATGCAAAGGGTACTTTGGTTATATTTTTACCGGCAATTTAGAACTTGCTAAAAAAATAGGTTTAAAACCAAATCGCAGAATTGAATTTTATACCAGTAAGATTGATTGCAGGTTATTGGAGTATGAGTTGTATAGTGGAACTAAAAGAACGGATAAATAATATATAAAGCTCCTTTTTAAGCTACAGAAAATATGTTTTAACACTCAGGATTTTTTTGCTGTTAACTGCTAAAAATTATTAAAATATTTTTTTATATTATAAAAATATTTTACCTTTTATCTCCCAAAACTGATTACAATCTTCATTGTTATTATCATTTTAATCAGTAAAGATTAATCTATCTTTTATTAAAACTAAACTTAATCATCATGAAAAAATTAATGACATTTTTTTTAATGCTGGCTTGTTTTTTTTCTGCTAACGCACAGGTAAGCGATATAGAAAAAAATATGGCACTGGAACTGGCTAAAAAAAGCAGTGCTGTTATCGGGCTTTCGCAAAGCGATATAGATAACTCTATTGTGGCAAACACCTATATTATTCCGGCAACAAATATCCGGATGCTTTACCTGCAACAGAGTTATAAAGAGATACCTGTTTATAACCATCTGAATGTGCTGGCATTTAAAAACGAACAACTGGTTTCTAATACCGGTAGCCGTATTGCAGGGTTTGAGCAACCGGGTTAATCATGTAAGTTACATACCGGCAATATCTCCGGAAAATGCACTTCAAACTGCTATGGCGGAATGTAAAGTGAGTTCAGCAAAAGTTAACATGCCGCAAAAAATTTCGGGCAATGGAAAAAAAATGGAGTATGGAAACCTGGATGTGTCGGTGGAAAATATAACAGCAGAACTGATTTGGCTTCCTGTTGAGGAAGGTAATAATATCAGATTAGCCTGGCAAGTATTTATTGCCCCGCTCAATAGTTCCGATTATTGGTTAATAAGGGTAGATGCTGCCAGTAACCAGGTCATTAATAAAGAAAGTCTGACCATTTATTGCAACTGGGATAAGACAGATCATTCAGTAGAACAGCATATCAATAAACATCTGCCTTTACAAGCTGCTAAAAACACTACTTTAAATAAGAATAAAACCAGCAGCTTACTAAACGGTCAACCATGGATTGTAAATAATGCAACTTACCGTGTTATTCCTTATCCTGCAGAAAGTCCCATACATCCGGGTGGGGCACATGCATTACATGCAAATCCCTGGACATTAGCACCCGGTAATGCTACATCGCTGGGCTGGCATTATGATGGCAGCGTTTATTATGAGAGTACCAGAGGAAATAATGCGTATGCTTATGAGGATAGGAATGCGGATAATCTTCCTGGCTTATCCGGGGTTTCTTCTACGCCGCAACCCGACCTTAACTTTGATTTTACACCTAATTATACCTTAGAGCCTGTTATAACAACACCGGCACCAAATCAGCAATTCAATACTACCAATCTTTTTTATTGGAATAACCTTGTTCATGATCTTGCTTATATATATGGATTTACAGAATCGGCCAGAAACTTTCAAAATAATAATCAGGGCCTGGGCGGAGCTCAGTTAGATTATGTGTTGGCAGAAGCACAGGATGGCAGCGGAACCAATAATGCCAATTTTGCTACGCCTGTTGATGGCTCCAGGCCCCGTATGCAGATGTTTTTATGGACATCGCCCACACCCGACCGTGATGGAGATGTTGACAACGGTATCATTATTCATGAATATGGACATGGTATCAGCAACAGGATGACCGGAACCGGTGTAGCATGTTTATCAAATGCCGAACAAATGGGTGAGGGCTGGAGTGATTATTTTGGATTGATGATGACACATGACTGGGCAACAGCTTTGCCAGGTGATGGATTCAGCAAACCCCGTGGTATTGGAACATACGCTTTAAACCAACCCATTACTGGTGTTGGTATACGTCAATACAGATATACAACAGACATGTCGGTTAATCCTTTGACTTATTCTAACCTGCCTACTGTTGCGCACCCGCATGGTACAGGCACTATCTGGTGTACCGTACTTTGGGATATGACCTGGGAGATCATTCAAACTGCTGGTATCAATCCCAGCCTGCATAATATTGGCGCAAATGGAGGTAATGCCATTGCCCTTAAATTAGTTACTGAAGGATTAAGATTACAGCCATGCAGCCCCGGTTTTATTGATGGACGTAATTCCATTCTTAAAGCCGATACTTTATTTTATGGAGCCCAATACAGTTGTGCAATCATCAATGCCTTTGCAAGAAGAGGTATGGGTATCGGCGCTTCACAGGGATCTTCCAATTCAAGAACTGACCAGACAGTTAGTTTTGTTGGTTGCACAGCAGGAGCCTGTAATGCACCTGGAGGTTTGGTATCTTCAGCAATTACAACAAGCAGCGCTACCGTAAGCTGGGCTGCAGTAAGCGGAGCCGTTTCGTATGATGTAGATTATAAGATCAATACAAATGCATCATGGACCAATGCTGCAACAGCTACTACAGTTACTTCTGTAAATTTAAGCGGCCTCACTGCTTCCATATTATACGACTGGAGAGTAAGAACAAATTGTAATACCAGCAGCAGTGGATATGCACAGGCACAGTTTACTACAGCTGCTCCTCCGTCAGGTTGTCCGGGTATTTATGATTTAAGTACAAACGATAATACTACAGGGGCAGCGCTTATACCGCTGAATACAGATGTAAGAGGCACAGTTAGTCCAACAGGAGATAATGATTATTACAAGTTTAATATTACAACCGGGGGCACTATTACTGTTACGCTTCAAACATTGCCCGCTAATTACCAACTTGATTTGCTGAATGCCGGTGGTTCAAGAATCGGAAGATCAATTAATAATGGTACCGCCAATGAAACCATCAATATAACAGTGGCTGCGGGAGACTATTTTGCAAGGGTATACCCTAAAGGCAATGCAAGTAATGCTTCCTTGTGTTATACATTGAAGGTTACCACAGGTACTGCTTCGTTTGCAGATGGTGAAATTATAGTTGATAATAAGATCAGTGTATTTCCTAACCCGGTAAACAAAACATTAACTGTTAATGTTCCGGGTATAGTAAGAAACGCCGAGATCAGGGTGTTTGATATTTATGGTAAATTGGTTTTACAGAGAAAGACCGACCAGCTTTCTACATCACTGGATGTTTCGGCATTGGCTGCAGGATATTACCTGGTTAAGATCAGGAATAATGAAAAGGAATCGATTATCAGGATCGTAAAAGAATAAGCATACCTTTTTTAATCAGGAACCCCGGTGTTATCACCGGGGTTCTTTTATTTAATTCGCATGGTTCAGGGTACTGATATAAATATCTTGTTGCTTTGAAAAACTGAATTGGATACTCAGTTTAATACTTCTGCACCACGTTCAACCAGCCAGCGGTTTACAGTATCAGCAATTTCTACTTTGTGCGGCTTTACAGGTTTTTGAGGTTTATTAATCGATTCCAGTTTAAGTAAAAGCAATTGCCTGCTTGCATCATCATGAATGTTTGCAATACTGCAGGCCTTTTCAAAGCTGGTGTGCATACCATAACCAATTACAATATCAGCCAATCCTTTAAATTCAGGCAGCACCATTATCTTCTTTACAAAATAATGGAGTTTACCCTGTAGCATCTTTGTTTCAATCGTGTAAATATGTTCCATCTCCTGTGGTTTAATTGTTTCAAATAGGGTTTATGAATCTTTATAAAACTTATTTATGCCGGTTATACAAAACTATTTTTGTTTGTATACAGCATATATACGCTTGATAAAAAAGTGTGGTTTTTTTACCCGCAGGTAACAGGAAATGGAGTAGCTGTTGTTATAAATACTTTTGCTTAAGTATCTAACAGTCAACTGTCAGCAATTCAAAGGATATACCGGAAGAATTAATTGTTAGGGGGAAAGCCAAAATGTAAACTGGCTGTTCAGAGGATAGGTACGTAAGGTAGAGTTGTGTTGTAAGTTGACGTAAAAATATATTTTTATTTTTACATAATCCGGTTAAGATGGATTAAAATTGTACACAATTAAAAATTGTCATCCAACCAGTTAAGCAGCAACAGTTTAATTTGTACGATTAAAATTAATTTAAGTTTTTCAATCCCCAATAAATTATACAAATAGAGGATTACCTGTTAGGTATAAAGAAGGGTACAACTCAAAAAAAAATCTTTCAGTTATTTATTTTTTGAACTATCGTTTTTTGGAGCAGTAAGCAATGCAGGTGGAGGATTTGTTGCAGCCGGTGCAGCCGGTTTGCTATTTAATGGAGCTCCTACAGCTATATCGCAACGGTGACCTGGTTCTCCATGCGGAGGGTTCATACCCGGTGCTGTTTTAACTGTATTGGGAACTTCTTTAACGGTAACATTTGATGGTTGGGTAGGAGCAGGTGTTACTGCTGCAGGCTGCTGCACAACATTGGCGGGAGCAGGCTTACTATTTAAAGGAGCACCCACATTTATATCACACCTGTGGCCCGGCTGGCCATGAGGAGGGTTCATACCGGGAGCAGTTACAGTTGTGGTGCCTGGCGTTACTGTTGTTGTTTGCGGTGCAGTTGTTACCACGTTTTGTGGAGTTGCATTAACGGCCTGTGGTTTAAAATTAACCGTACCAGAAGTAGCGCCGGGTATAACCGTGCTGGTT
>JBBSJI010000149.1:0-5141 GCA_038257425.1 Chitinophagales bacterium | reverse complement strand
TTGAACAAAAATTTTTAAAAAGACCCTAGCAAAATACTAATTCATTATGACCTTTCTATTAGAGATTCCAAATTTTACGGATCCCAAAATTATCACTGCACTGATAACCCTTACTTTTTTAGAAATTATTCTTGGCGTTGATAATATCATTTTCATTTCCATTGTATCAAATAAATTGCCCCAAAGCCAACAGGGAAAAGCAAGAACCATCGGTTTGATACTCGCTATGTTGTTTCGTATTTTATTATTACTCGGTATTACCTGGCTGATAGGTTTAACTGACCCGGTATTTACCATTGGATTTATTGAGGATGCTAACGGGGTGCCACTCGGTATAAGTTGGAAGGATATCATTTTAATATTAGGCGGTATATTTCTAATATTTAAAAGTACACTGGAGATACATCATAAACTGGAAGTTCCGGGGGAAGCAAAAGTAGTTAAAGCACCGGCCGCGTTCAGTTCGGTAATTTTACAGATCGTATTGGTTGATGCTGTATTTTCTTTCGATTCTATTTTAACAGCCATTGGTTTGATAGATAATGTAATTATTATGATCATTGCCGTGGTGATATCCATGATTATCATGATGATTTTTGCAGGGCCCATCAGCAGGTTTATTAATAAGCATCCAACGCTTCAAATTCTTGCACTTGCTTTCCTGATCCTGATCGGTGTGTTATTGATTGCAGAAGGTTTCCATCAGCATATTAACAAAAGCTTTATCTATTCGGCCATTGCCTTCAGTCTTATTGTAGAACTGATTAATATGAAGATGAGAAAGAACCGTAAGCTCGTTCGTTTAAACCAGGAAGAACTTTAAATACGCCACATTGTCCGTTTTTAAGAATGGCAGTAATTTTGATGTTTAAACATCTAGTTATTGTATTTATCATAAACGGACATTTTTTATGCATATAGAAATTATTTCCGGTAGCCCACGGTCAAACAGTGTTACTCATCGTGTTGCCACTCACTTGCTTAAGCATTTAACAAATAATACGGATCATGAAATTAACCTGTTAGATGTAAGAGACTGGAACCTCCCTCCCATTGAAACGGTATTTAAATCAGTAGATGATACGCCTTCACCATTTAAAGCATTGAGTGAACGTATGTTTAATGTATCCCCTCCACCAACCCCATCATTGTTTAGCAAGTATTGCTGCATAATTTTGCGGTAGCAGTTCTTCTATAGCATTTATTTTATGGTCGTTGATGTTTTCAAAAACGTAGGTTAGCCAGTCAATAGGATTTATGTTGTGCAACTTGCAGGTAGCAAACAGGCTGTAGAGCATGGCACTACGCTGTGCCGCTTCATGGTTACCTGCAAATAAATAATTCTTTCTTCCAATGGCAACAGGGCGAATGCTGTTTTCTACCAGGTTATTGTCTATGCGTAAATTGCCATCTTGGGTATATACGTTTAGTTTTTCCCAGCGGGCAAGTGTGTATTGCAAGGCTTTACCCAGCGGGCTTTTGGGCAGAATGCTGGTTAGTTGTCTTTGTAAAATTGCATGCAGGTTGCTTAGCAATGGTATGGCATGTTGCTCACGGTAATTTTTTGTTTGTTCGGCTGTATAAGTAGTGTCTGCACAATGTTTTTCTATCGCATACAATAATTGTATTTGCACAAGCACTTCACTGGCTTTTTCATTATCAAAGTCCTGTGCATCTATAAATTTACGCCTGGCGTGCGCCCAGCAATTTAAAATAGTAATGCCTGGCACTCCATCAAACTGGTCGTATGCAACATACCCATCTGTTTGCAGATAGCCCTGGTAGTTTTTCAGCGTTTCCTTTGGCCACAGGGCTGCACGGCCGGTTTGGTATTTAAATAATACCTGCCTTTCTGCTAAGTTATAATACACCCAAAAGTATCCCTGGTGGGTGGAGCCTTTTTTTGTTTTGTCCAGTACTTTAATGGGCGTTTCATCTACGCCCAGGTAATGGGTTTGCAATACCTGCCGGACATGTGCTTCATAGATTGGCGTTATTAATTCACAGCCTTGTTTAAACCAATTACTAACCGTGTTGCCTTCAACAGTAATATTCTGGCGTTTAAATATTTCCAGGCTTCTGTAAACCGGTATGTGGTCGATATACTTACTTACCATCAGGTGCGTGAGTAAGGAGGGGCTTACATAACTTTTGGCAATAGGCATATTGGGCAATGCGGCTATTACACGCTTTGCCTGTGTGCCATCCTCTGTAGGTTTGAGGTACTCGGGCCGTATGTATTTTTTTACATAGAGTTCTCCCTGCCGGTATTCCAGTATCTCTGTTATCTCCTGGCCTACAGCTTTAAGACCGGTAATATCTTCTGTGGGTACAAGATGTATTTCTTCTCTGCGCAGGTGGGCCGGCAATGGGTTGCGGCCAGGATGGTTTATTCTTACGTTGGTTTGCTTTACCTCGTATGCTTTTACCTGCTTTACTTTTTCTACAACTACTTCACCAGTTTTGTCAATTTCAAATAAAGTGCTTTGCTGTTCATTGCTGTTTGCAGCAGGTTTAAATTTTTCCTGCTTACCGCTGAATATAAATTTTTGCAGTTCCAGGATTTGCAGGCGTAGTAAATTTATTTGCTGAGATTGATCTTCGTTTATTTTTTGAGCAGCAGTATTTACTAAAAGTTGCTGTTCGTACAAGTGCTTATAATCGGTATGTTGCGCAGTAGTATTGATGCAATAATTGTAGTCAAACATTGTGCCATAGATACGCTGTAACTCAATATTGACAGTACTTTCAAGCCCTTATGGAAAATCTTTTTTTATGCCTGACAGATTGCAGAATTACGCCTTGCAAAATATGCTGTAATTGCAGATTGCTAAGCAATATGTCAGTTCCGTTTTGTGCAGGCCAGGGTTGCTCGAAGGTGCCTTTCTCCAGCCGTTTTTCATAGAGGGCAAATCCATCCCTATCCCATTGCAATAACTTAACCTGGTTGCGCCGCCGGTTGATAAAAACAAATACATCGCCCAGCAAAATATTTTTCTTTAGTTCGTTCTGCACTATGCCGCACAGGCCGTAACAGCCTTTACGCATATCCGTTACCTTATTGTAAAAGTAGTATTGCCGGGCAGCACTCAGGTGTAACATGCTATTGCATAAGTTGCTTTAAATAATCTACCGGAGGCAGGGTTGTAAAATCAACCTGGTGGCCATTTGCAAACACAACGCTCACAGGCGAAGAAGTCTGCGTGGGTGACATCTTCACAAAATTACTGTCTTGCGTCTGTGGCTGTAGTTTCTTTTGCCAGTAATAATATTGATGCACTTTAACCTCGTGCTGACTACAGTATTCTCTTACCGTTAAGCTGCTTGCCTTGCAGGATGCCAAATGCATTTCCATGAGATGTTGACGACTTGTATCTTTGGATTCCATACCAGCAAAGTTGCATTGCTATTTTTGATGCGCAAAGATGGGGTTGGTTGATTGGTTACTGTTTAATGCCGATGCATTCATTTTGGTTTCACCGGAATACAATGGGAGTTATTCAGCCAGTTTAAAAAACCTGTTGGATCATTTTCCCAAACAACATCATAAACCATTTGGTATCGTAACCGCTTCGCCGGGAGCGCTGGGTGGAATTCGTGCAGCATTACAAATGCAGTCGTTGGTTATTGCATTATTTGGATTGGTTTCGCCATCCATGTTATTGGTGCCAGGGGTTGAAGAAAAAATAAATCCAAAAGGTAATTTGCTGGAGAAAAAATTTGAGCATAACGTTCATCATTTTGTCACTGAATTTTTATGGCTGGCTGAACGGGTAGCGGAAGAAAAAATTACTGTTTAAATTTTTATATGATGCAAAAAAATAAATACCGCAGCATTGAATTGATCATGGAACCCGGCGCACCACATATGGTGGGTGACGGTTTCAGGATGCATGGATTTTTCCCAGGCGAGGAGATTCATAAAAAGCGCATGAGTCCTTTTTTCCTGATGGATTATAATGCCTTAATTGAATTTTCGCCGGCCAAAGAACCACGTGGTGTGGGTGTGCATCCGCACCGCGGATTTGAAACCGTTACGATAGTTTATAAGGGAAGCATCGCTCACCATGACAGTGCTGGCAACAGCGGTGTGATCCGCGATGGCGAAGTGCAATGGATGACGGCCGGTTCAGGCATTTTACATAAAGAATTTCATGAGCAGGAATTTACAAGGAATGGCGGCCCTTTTCACATGGTTCAATTATGGGTGAATCTGCCTGCAAAACATAAAATGACAGCACCCAAATACCAGGAACTAACGGCCACCAATATAGTAAAAGCGGATCTTCCCGGATATGCGGGCCATATCGAAATTCTAGCTGGAAATTATAATGGATTAATAGGACCGGCACATACATTTTCTGATATGAATGTTTATAACATCCGTTTGAATAAAGAAGGTTCGGTTGAAATCCCATTTAACAAAGACCATAATACCGGCATACTGGTTATTGAAGGTGCAGCCAGTTTCACTGATGGCGAAACGGTTGCAGCCGACCATTTTGTTTTGTTTAATAATGATGGCGAATTATTAAAAATAAATGCTGAAGCAAACAGCTTGTTGCTTTTATTAAGTGGAGAACCGATCAATGAACCCATTGCGCAATATGGTCCATTTTTAATGAATACCATGCAGGAACTTGAACAGGCTATCAATGATGTGAGTGCGGGAAAATTTGGGAAACTGGAATAGTCAATTTGAGAATTTGACAATTTGACAATTTGACAATGCGGTTGATTAAAGAAAGAGGGTTAGGGTTTAGTTGGTTGTTGAACGATTGTTTAACCATTGTTCAACAATTGTTCAACTGTTCTACCCATCAACTTATCAACCATTCAACTTATCAACTAACCCGCCATATACTTTTCAAGTTGCAAACGGGCTTTCTTCCGGATGGCTCTTTTCATAAAACCTGTCCAACCAAATAAAACGCCTTTCCATCCAAATGCCTGCGATATCCAATCGCTTAACCTGAATGCATCACTGTGTTCAATGATCTTTCCATCCTGCAATTTTATATAAGCCTTTATTTTATTTACAACAGGTCTGCCGGTTTTTGAAAAAGTATAATGTGCCGTCCATTCACAGGTTGCGTATTCATGATCCAGTTCTTCGATGTTACAATAAGTCAGCGAAAAAT
>JBBSJI010000148.1:0-5178 GCA_038257425.1 Chitinophagales bacterium | reverse complement strand
GGGGGCTGATATTGCAGATATTTACTACAATGCGTTTTTAACAAATGGTGCTAAAGAAAGTAATTATCCCAATTTTATGCCGGGTGAAATAGTAAGGTTAAGAATGATCAATGCATCAGCGTCTACCTTTTACTGGATAACTTTTGGCGGCGAAACACCCACACTGGTATCTGCAGATGGCATGGACGTACTGCCTGTTAAAAAAGATAAACTACTATTTGCTATTGCAGAAACCTATGATTTCCTGCTTACTGTTCCTGCAAATGGCAAGTTAGAAATAAGAGCTACTTCTATGGATGGTGCTGGAAAGACTTCTGCCTTTATTGGTTCAGGAACAACCATACCAGCAAAAGATGTTGCAAAGCCAGATTATATCGGCATTATGAAAGCATTGGCGAAAATGGATATGAAGATGGGCGCACCTGCCATGATTTTCAATCCTAAAAAGAATGACGGACTGGAAAAAATGAAAGCGTATGGCATGCAGATGAAGGGTAGTATGGAATCAATGAACCAGGATGGTATGAAAGAAATGCAGATGGATAGTAATAAACCTGAAATGAAAATGAGCGATAATCATGCGAAGCATGATACGATGAATATGCATGAAATGAATATGAAAGATACTATGCCAATGAGTAAACAAAATGTGAAAATGGATGTCCCTCCGCCAGTCGGGGACGGTATGGATATGAAAGGAATGCAAATGCCGGGTCAAAAAATGAATATGGATTCAGCCGGTAAGGAATCTGTGTTGGTTGGTGCAGGAATGGGCCCCGACAAGGGATATGATTTTTTAAAATCTGCAGATAAAACCTCTTTTTCAAAAGACAAAACTGTTCAGGAAATTGTACTAAACCTTACCGGAAATATGTGGAGATATATCTGGAGCATGAATGGTAAAATTTTGGCAGAGGCTGACAAAATACAAATTAAAAAAGGTGAAGTTGTACGCATATCACTGAAAAACTTAACCATGATGAACCACCCGATGCACCTGCATGGTCACTTCTTCAGGGTTTTGAATAAGAACGGAGAATACTCCCCACTAAAGCATACGCTAAATGTTGCGCCAATGCAAACTGTTACCATAGAATTTGATGCCAACCAATATGGCGACTGGTTTTTTCATTGCCATATATTATATCATATGGAAGCTGGTATGGCAAGGGTATTCAGCTACGGCACCCCCAGGGATCCTAAGTTAATCCGCTATCCGCTTTCTACTTTAATAAAAGAAACCAATAAATATTACTCATGGGGTATTGCATACGGTGCCAGTCATATGACAGCAGTAGAATTAACCTCCTCCAATGTTCGGAATCAATTCAATTTAGGAGCCGAGTATGGTTGGAATAAAAACTTTGAATCTGATTTTTCTTATGAAAGATATTTAAGTGACTATTTCAGGGTTTATGCAGGTGTGAATGTTGAGAATGAAAATGCAGGAAATTTAAATCAATTTAATACAGTTGCCCAGGTTGGTATCAGGTATTTGTTACCTTATTTTATAAATGCAGATTTAAGTATCGACAATCAGCTCCGTCCCCAGGCAAAATTTACTGCAGAGTACCTGATTTTCCGGAGAGTCGCTATTTTTGGCAGGTATGAATACCGCTCTGATTTTGGTGCGGTGAATAAACTTAAGGCCGGTAAAAATTATCAAGCTGAGCAGGTTTGGAATACAGGTATTGATTATATACTATCAAGAAATTTTTCCATCACGGGAAGTTATGATAACCGTTTTGGTGGTGGCGGTGGATTGACATGGAGATTCTAAGAAAATGATTTGTCCTAAAACAGGAGTATGAAATTTATTTGAAAGTCTAATTTAAACCCAGATTTTGCAGTTGAAATCGTAGCGAGGGTTTCAAATACAAAACAGATAAGGGTTTCACGTTATTTTTTGGATGAATGAATAGTGAACTATTTTGAATTCAAAAAATGCTCTGAAAGGCTTAGCTGTGAAGGATTTGGAAGCCGCAGTAGATTTCAACTGCAAAATTTGGGTTAAAAAAGGTTGCTGTAATATTATTAGTTCTGTTTGGACTGATTCAGTTTATTCCAAAACCAAAGAAGAATATTGGTAATGTTAAGGAATCAGCTTTCATTGATAAACTATATCCTGTTCCTGACAGTGTGATGGATATTTTAAAAGTAGCCTGTTATGATTAGTAATATTAAAATTCTGTAGAAATGGAAAATAAAACCAATGCACGACTTTGAAGAGTTTGCAACATGCAGGCTAAACAACCACTTAGCTGATATTAAATACCCGCTATGAAAATGAAGCAATCGATAAGCAAACCCTGGAAAAGCATACCAGGAAGATAAAGAAATACTCAGCCAGGAATTGGTTGTAAAAATGCAGGAATTAAGTGCTGGCCAGCAAGACCAATAGCTACTTACCGAATTGAAAAACCAAACAGACATCTACTTAATAAAACTAAATTTTAAACAACCTAAGATTTAAAACTATGATGAGTTACAAAAAATTTTCAATAATGATGGTGATATCCTTTGTTATAATGTATATAGTCATGTTCCTAAATGTGATAGAAATTAAGCACTATCATACCAGCCTTACACGGATTTATATGACGTTGTTGATGATCTCTGCCATGGCAGTGGTAATGATACTGATGATGGGTAAAATGTATCCCAGTAAAAAAGTGAATACAGGAATTATGATTGGAGGTATTGTAGTATTCGCACTGATGCTGGCAGCGTTAAGGTCACAAACCCCCATTGGCGATGTGCAATACATGAAAGCCATGATACCACACCATTCCTCCGCCATCTTAACCAGTGAAAGGGCCAATATAAAAGATCCGGAAGTGAAGAAGCTGGCAGAAGATATCATCAAGGCACAACGAAAAGAAATAGCAGAGATGGAAGCGGCTATAGAGCGGCTGGAAAAATAAAATAAAACCCTAAATTATTCTATACTAAAAATCAATAGTGCCCTATGAATTGCGTGAGGTTGTTAAATAATTTTATAACTAAAAAGACTGGGCAACAGCAAAACTGAAGAGCAGGCAACAGTGCTTCTGAAGAAATTTTAAATTATAAATAAAATGATGAACGATCATTCCTGGGGATGGGGCATGGGTTGGGGTATATGGATTATCCCTATTGCTATCATTATCATTGCTGTCTTTTTTTTGAGAGGCAGAGGCCGAAAGTGAACTCAGCAAAGAACAATTTGTGCCTATAAAAAAATGAAATAGGGAGAATAAAAGTATTATTTCCACAGATAAAAGCCGTGTAACTGTCCATGCTATTGAAACTAACGAAGAGATGATAATAGCAAAATCAGTTTCCAAATTTTTAAATAGTATAGGTAAAAAATAATTTCATGGAAACAAAAAATATACAGGAAACCGACAAAACACTATTGCCGGAATTGTTGCATAAAATGAATGCGTACTGGCAGGCAACAAATTATTTATCTGTAGGTCAAATTTATTTGTATGACAATCCATTGTTGAAAGAGCCACTGATATTGGAACATATAAAACCCCGCTTGCTGGGTCATTGGGGCACTACGCCAGGTCTTAATTTTATTTATGTACACTTAAACCGAATCATAAAGCAATACGATTTAAATATGATGTATGTAACCGGTCCGGGGCATGGAGGGCCGGGGTTGGTTGCCAATACTTACTTAGAGGGAACTTATACGGAATTATATCCCAACATTACAGAAGACGAACAGGGCATTAAAAAATTATTCAAACAGTTTTCTTTTCCGGGTGGCATTCCCAGCCATGTTGCACCCGAAACCCCTGGCTCCATTAACGAAGGCGGTGAATTGGGTTACTCTTTGGTACATGCTTTTGGTGCTGTGTTTGATAATCCTGATTTAATTGCTGCCTGCGTTATCGGTGATGGCGAAGCCGAAACAGGCGCATTGGCTGCAAGCTGGCATAGCAACAAATTTTTAAATCCTGTGCATGATGGCGCAGTACTACCTATCCTGCATTTGAATGGTTATAAGATTGCCAACCCCACGATTTTTGCAAGAATACCGGAAGAAGAATTAATTCAACTTTTTAATGGTTATGGTTATAAAGTGTATTGGGTAGAAGGAGATGAGCCCAATGAGGTGCATCAGCAATTGGCCTCAACGCTTGATAAAATTATCATTGAAATAAAAGCCATTCAAACAGAAGCAAGAACAAATGGGTTTACCAAACGGCCTCAATGGCCAATGATTGTTTTTAAAACCCCCAAAGGATGGACATGCCCTAAAATAGCTGATGGATTACAAGTAGAAGGAACCTGGCGTTCGCACCAGGTACCCTTGGCAGACCTTGCCAGCAAACCGGAACACATAAAAATATTAGAGCAATGGATGAAATCATATCAACCTGAAAAATTATTTGATGAAAATGGAAAATTAAAAAGGGAGTTAGCGGAATTAGCACCCGAAGGAATAAAGCGAATGGGTGCTAACGAACATGCCAATGGAGGAATGATTTTACAGGAATTAAAAATGCCGGATTTTGAAAAATATGCAGTGCCTGTTTTGCAACCGGGTACCACCAACGCAGAAGCGACTTTAGTAATGGGTGCATTTGTAAGAGACGTTTTCAAATTAAATTGGGATGTCCGAAACTTCAGGGTATTTGGCCCGGATGAAACGGCCTCTAACAGGCTCACACATCTTTTTGAAATTACCGGACGAACCTCCACTGCAGCAATAATAGAAAATGACAATCATATTTCACCAGACGGCAGGGTGATGGAAGTATTAAGCGAACACTTATGCCAGGGCTGGCTGGAAGGGTATTTACTAACCGGCAGGCATGGTTTGTTTTCCTGTTATGAGGCGTTTATTCATATTGTAGATTCTATGTTTAACCAACATGCAAAATGGTTGCAGACTTGTAAAGACATTCCCTGGCGGAAGCCAATAGCTTCTTTAAATTATCTGCTCACATCACATGTGTGGCGACAAGATCATAATGGCAATAGTCATCAAGACCCTGGGTTTCTGGATATTGTTGCTAATAAATCTGCAGACATTGTCCACATTTATTTACCGCCCGATGCTAATACACTTTTATCTGTAACCGACCATTGTTTGCGCAGCCGCAATTACATCAATGTAATTGTTGCCGGAAAACAACCCGAACTGCAATACCTTGATATGGATGCAGCAATTAAACATTG
>JBBSJI010000147.1:0-5264 GCA_038257425.1 Chitinophagales bacterium | reverse complement strand
TCTTGTGGCTTTACCTGCCCTTCAATAAAGTTGAATAGTTTATCGGTGATCAAACGGCGATAACTGCTGTCAACCTGCTTTTCGTCTTTCATCATGCGATCAATATAACTTTCTATCCAGCTGGTATCTTCACCCAAATTCATTGTGCCAAAATAACGCATGATCTCTACTTTCATATATTCTCTCAACTCTTCATTGCCAACTTCAAGTCCATTATCTTTAATAAGCTTATCGCTGATCAATGTCCATTTTAATTGATTACTGAATGAAGGAAATTCTGCTTCTGCCTGTTCAGCAGTTTTCTCTTTATCTCCCCCTGTTTGCAACCAACGCTTTAAAAATTCAGCTGGAAATTCCATTTTGGTTTCATCGAGCAGGTAATGATATAATTGATCTTGTAACTGGTTACGGCTTTGCCCTTCCCAGTATTTTTCAATTTCTTCCTTTAAAGCATCTCTTAATTCAGCTTCTGTTTTAATTTCCCTGGTAGGATAGATCTCTTTAAAAAAATCTTCGGTAAGCTCACGTTTTTCAACCAGGCCTATCTTCACTATCACAAGGTTAAAATATTTTTTTGCTGCTTCCTTATCATCTTTTTCAAATCCGAGATCCTGCAAAAACATTTCAAGTTTATCATCATCAAAAGCTTTATTCAACTGCACGGTAACTGTTTCTCCAACCTTTTTACCCATGAATTTTGTTTGGGTAGCAGCAGTTAAATATTTCAGGATAACAGCGTTTTCTTTGCTTACGCCTCCGTCAGCTACATTACCATCCTTATCAGCCTCTGTAAATAAAATATTTAAAACATTCTCTTCATTGTCTATTGTTTCAGGCTCGGTCATTTTACCCCCTTTAACCTGCATACGGCCAATCTCTTCATCAATCATAGCATCAGTAGCATTCACCTTATGCAGGGTAACTTTTGCTTTAGCAATATCAGCCAGGGTATAATCAGGTTTTAATCCAATTTCAAAACCAAACTCGTAATCACCGGGATTATTCATATCCATATCACGCAGATCATTGCTGAGTGGTAATGGCTGTCCAAAAATTTCCGGCTTTTCATTATTTAACCAGCTGTACAATTCCTTTTCCACCGATTTTAAAATTTCATCAGTAAAAATAGAGCTGCCATACATTTTCCGGATCATGCCTGCGGGTACCATTCCTTTTCTAAAGCCCGGTATATTTGCCGTTTTACTGTATTCTTTAAGCTTTTTATCAAATGAGGGTAAATAATCTTCTTTATTCACTTTCACTATTAATTTATCATGTAACTGACCGATGTTTTCTCTTGTAACTGATGCCATTTTTTTTTATTTAATTTTTAATATTGAACAAGGAACAAGGAATGCTGAATGATGAACTTCAAAATTCGATATTCCTTATTCCTTGTCAGGTATTCTTTTGTGCGGATAATAGGGGTCGAACCTACATGGATTGCTCCGCCAGATCCTAAGTCTGGTGCGTCTGCCAATTTCGCCATATCCGCTTTTTGCGTCTGCTCCCGCCTGGGGCGGGGCCATATCCGCTTAAGGGCTGCAAAAGTAAGGGATTTCTGTAAAACAGAAAACAGATTTGTTTACGTAAATTCGTATTTAACTTATGGAAACAAGCCCGGCCATAGCAAATTACAATCTCAGCGAGGATGAAGAAAAAAAAGAGATCCTCCGGCATTACCGTGGACTTTTACGTGTTTTAAAGCTTAAACTCAAGCCCGGCGATAAGCAATTATTACGCACAGCTTTTGAAATGGCAGCAAAAGCTCATGAAACCATGCGCCGTAAAAGTGGCGAGCCCTACATATTACATCCAATTGCAGTTGCTAAGATCTGTGTAGAAGAGATAGGGTTGGGTATCCGAAGTACAATTTGTGCACTTTTACATGATACAGTTGAAGATACTGATATTAGCCTGGAAGATGTTCAGCGGGAATTTGGTTCTGAAGTAACAAAAATTGTGGATGGACTTACCAAGATAAGTACGGTGATGGATACCAACAGCACCCAACAGGCCGAAAATTTTAAAAAGATATTATTAACCCTAACTGATGATCCAAGGGTTATTTTAATAAAACTTGCCGACCGGCTTCACAACATGCGTACCATGGAAAGCATGAAGCGGGAGAAGCAGTTAAAAATTTCAAGCGAAACCATTTTTGTATATGCACCACTTGCTCATCGCATGGGTTTATATAGTATTAAAACGGAGCTGGAAGATCTGGCCATGAAATACATGGAGCCGGATACCTACAAATACATTGCCCAGAAATTAAGTGATACCAAAAGAGAACGTACAAAATACATCAACGATTTTATAAGGCCGCTTAAGGAAAAATTAGATAAAGCTGATTTTGATTTTGACATTTATGGCCGGCCCAAAAGCATTCACTCCATCTGGAATAAGATGAAAAAAAAGGGTGTGAGCTTTGAAGAAGTATATGATCTTTTTGCTATCCGCATACTTGTAAATTCATCTTTGGAAAAAGAAAAAGAAGATTGCTGGAAAGTGTACAGCATCATAACTGATGAATACAATCCATCGCCCGAAAGATTAAGAGACTGGCTGAGTAATCCTAAAAGCAATGGATACGAAGCGCTGCATACAACCGTAATGGGACCGCATGGTAAATGGGTGGAAGTACAGATACGTACCAAGCGTATGAATGAAATTGCAGAAAAAGGTTTAGCAGCACACTGGAAATATAAAGAAGGCAAGGATGATGAAAGCCGCTTTGACAAATGGTTTCACCAGATAAGGGAAGCGCTAAGTAACCCCGATGACAACTCCATAGATTTTTTACAGGATTTTAAAACTTCTTTTCTTGCCGAAGAAATTTATGTGTACACCCCCAAAGGAGAAGTAAAGATGTTACCCATTGGCGCATCTGCTTTAGATTTTGCATTTGGAGTGCATACTGCTGTTGGCAGTAAATGTATTGGCGCAAAGGTTAATCATAAACTGGTTCCCATCAGTCATAAATTACGTAGTGGCGACCAGATAGAGATCATTACCAGCGCCAAGCAAAAGCCTAATATGGAGTGGTTGAACTTTGTAGTTACCAGCAAGGCAAAATCAAAAATAAAAGACACGCTAAAAGAAGAAAAAAGACATACTGCCGAAGAAGGAAAATATACTTTGCAACGTAAGCTGGAAGGAATGGGTGCGGCCTACAACCATTCCAATATGGAAGAACTGGCATCTTTTTACAAATTAAACAGCGGCCTTGACCTGTTGTATGAAATTGCTATAAAAAAAATAGACCTTAAAGAGCTAAAGGAATTTACGGTACATGGTGATAAATTAATTCCTCCACGGCCTGTTAAAGTTATTGTAGAAGAAAAAGATTTTACCGCAAAGCATTATGATAAGAAAGACGCAGAGCTGATCATCTTTGGAGAAAGCAGCGATAAGATACAATACACATTGGCCAATTGCTGCAAACCCATCCCGGGCGATGATGTATTTGGATTTGTAACCACAGGGGAAGGATTAAAGATACACCGCACCAACTGCCCTAATGCCACCAGGCTGATGGCTAACTATGGCCACAGAGTGGTTAAGACCAAGTGGGCAAAAAATAAAGAGATATCCTTCCTTACAGGTTTAAAAATTATTGGTCTTGATGATGTGGGCGTGATTCATAAAATAACCAACCTCATAAGCGGTGAGCTGAAATTTAATATTTCGGCAATGACCATTGAAGCCAAAGAGGGTATATTTGAAGGGAACGTAAAAATATTTGTTCACGATAAAGAAGAATTGGATGAACTTGTAGACCGGTTAACAGAAATGACGGGAATTGAAAGAGTAGACAGGTATGATACGGAGTAACTATTTTAAATTTTGAATTTTAAATGTTGAATTCTCTTTTCATTTAAAATTTATAATTCAACATTCAAAATAATAATAATTATGCAGGAATTAATAGATCGTTTAAAAGAAAATGCAGGCATTACAGATGACCAGGCGGTAAAAGCCCTAGAGACCATTAAAGATTTTGTAAAAGAAAAATTTCCCATGCTGGGTGGTGCTGTAGATAATATGTTTGGCGCTGCAGGTAAGGGGGAGGATGATAATGGTTTGTAATTTACTTACATAATCGGATCATGAGACATTAGCAATCTCCTAACCTTTTTAACAGCCATAATGCGAACAGCCATTTTATTTACATTATTATTATTTTTATCCAAGCCTTCATTCGCTGATGATTTCCGGTCACGAACCTTATTTAAGAGCGAAAATGGAAAATATTTTTTTCAGTACTCGAAAAAGAAATGGAAATTAATAGATGAAACTGGTAAGGTTCATTATTCCATTAAAGATATGGGCTATACCAGTATGACAATTTTTGTTTCAAACGACGGTCAAAGAATTGTAATACTTAATGATTTTATGCAAGGGCATAGAATTGGACAGCGCCCTGCATTAATATTTTTTCTGAAAGGACAAATGACATCTCTTTATAAACTGAAAGATATTTTATCGGACACTTGTAATGTTTCATTAACTGTGTGGCATACAAAATGGTCATTGCAAGATTTTAAATTTATACAAACTGATAGTATATTTTCTCTTGCTACATTTGAATTTAATGAATTTGAATTTGACACCTTTACCGGCCAGATTAAGAAAAAAAGCAGACCATTTCCCTTCGATGAAAACACATTTATTGTTTTTGGAAAATTTCATACACAGGATGGAGATCAAGCTACTACTATTACAATTTTGAAATATATAGCTGGTCAAAAGCAAAGCAATAATAAACTGAGCTTTAAATTTAGAAATTATAGATTTGGAGAAGGTTCTAGGGAAAAAATTTTTATGATCAAGGATGGGATAGATGTAACTCCAGATAGATTTCGAGAACACATACCAGCTCCTTCTTGTTTACTTGAAGAAAAATAGCCAGTAAAATTGAGAAATGTTATTTTTTTTGAAATTTAAAAAACTCCGGCAAAATACCCCAGCAAAATAATTTATTTCAACACTTCCCTGCTGATGACCAGCTTCTGTATCTCGCTGGTTCCTTCACCAATTGTACAAAGTTTGCTATCCCTGTAAAATTTTTCTACCGGAAAATCTTTGGTGTATCCATACCCTCCAAATATCTGAACCGCATCTGTACTTACTCTTACTGCCACTTCGCTGCTGTAATATTTTGCCATGGCCGATTCCTTGGTCATAGGCAGTCCCCTCATCTTCAGATCGCAGGCCTGCTTTATTAAAAGATCAGCAGCTTCTATCTCCGTTGCCATATC
>JBBSJI010000146.1:0-5294 GCA_038257425.1 Chitinophagales bacterium | reverse complement strand
GGTTTAAAGTTTTTACCATCAAATTTTGCCAGGCCATTATCTGTTGCTATCCACAAAAAACCGTGATTATCCAGTATGGCCCGGTAAATGGAGTTTGAGGGCAACCCATCCCTGGTGCTGTAATAAATGACCTGTGTAGACTGTGAAAAAGTTTGTACCTGTAAAAACAGCAGGCAGCAGCTGATACTAATATGAAGTAAAAGTTTTGGCATTCATCATAAATATAAAAAATGCAGGGCAATAAAGGCAATAATTAAAGCACAACCCATGATCTCTTTAATCAGCTGGCTCTAAAGTCCTCTCCTTTGGAGTCCCGATAATTATCGGGATGGGTGAGGTAAAGTGACAATTTAAAAAATACCCCGTATTTTTAGCCGTGTTAATTTATATATTTGCCAACTAAAGATATTATTATGAAGTTTATTGTTTCCTCATCGGCCCTGCTTAAACAACTGCAGCAGATAAGCGGTGTTATCAATGCCAATACAGTGCTACCCATACTTGAAGATTTTTTGTTTGAAATTGAAAAAAACAAACTGACTGTTGTGGCTACCGACCTGGAAACGGTAATGAAAGTTCACCTGGATATTGAAGCAAAAGACAGCGGTAAAGTATGTATCCCTGCTAAAATCTTGCTTGATTCATTAAAGAATATTGCCGAGCAGCCGCTCACTTTTAACATAGATAAAAATTTTGCAGTTGAAATTACCAGCGATAATGGTAAGTATAAAGTAATGGGAGAAACTCCGGATAATTTTCCAAAAGAACCTGCTGCTGATGATGCCAATGCTTTTACTATGAGTTCGTCGGCCCTGGTTACCGCCATCAACAAAGCCCTGTTTGCTGTTAGTAATGATGATCTTCGCCCGGCCATGACAGGTGTGTATTTTGAGCTGGATAAAAAATCGATCACCTTTGTTGCTACAGATGCCCATCGCCTGGTACGCTATACCCGTACAGATGTAAACTGCCCTAAAAAAGATTCATTCATCGTTCCAAAAAAACCTTTGAACTTATTAAAAAGCGCATTGCCCGATAATGATGATGAGCTGAGTATTTCTTACAACAGCAATCATCTGTTTGTATCTCATGGTACCACAGAACTGGTTTGCCGGTTGATAGACGCCCGTTTCCCGGATTATAAAGTGGTGATACCGGTTGATAACCCGTATAAGATGACGGTTAATAAAAACGATTTTCAAAATGCCTTGCGCCGGGTGAGTGTGTTCAGTAATAAAAGTACCAACCAGGTTGCACTAAGCATCAGCGGCAGCGAATTACAACTGGCAGCGCAGGATGTTGATTTTAGTTTTGAAGGTAATGAGCGTATGGCCTGCCAGTATGATGGCGAGGACCTTCAGATCGCTTTCAATGCTAAATTCTTAATTGAAATGCTGAGCGGTGCCGATACCGGTGACATTAATATGGAACTGAGTACGCCAACAAAAGCAGGAATCATTAAACCAACCGAGCAGGGTGATGGAGAAGAACTGCTGATGCTGGTAATGCCTTTGATGTTGAATAATTAACCCCCTGAGGGGGAACATGGAGCCTGATATTTTTTAACCGTTTTCAAAAATAATTGAAGGCGGTTTTTTATTGATCTATCTCTGCTCTTTAATCCATTCCCGTATTATTGAGTAATTTTACTCATGGAATTTAAACAGATCGCCTCTTACGATAATTATATGCTGGCCAATATGACCATGGGCCTGCTTACCGAAAACAATATCAAATGCCAGATGAAGGATGAGCATATTGTAACTGTTGATCCCTTGCTTAATCCAGCCGTAGGTGGTATTAAGTTGTTGGTTGAAGTAAATGATTATGATCGTGCCGTTGCATTAATAAAAGAAGCAGAGGATGATTATTTAAAAGATATTCCCTGTCCAAAATGCAAAAGCCATTCGCTGCTGGTAGAAGAAAAAACAAATAATCCTGTCGATTTTTGGGGCAGGTTAAAGAACCAGATTTTATTCGGACAAACATCAACCTACAGCAAAAGGTATCGCTGTACAAATTGTAACAACAGCCTGGTAGAACTACCCCCTTCTTTTTAAATTTGAACTGATCTATGAAGAAAATTGCCCTGATACCGGCACGCTATGCTGCCACCCGCTTTCCCGCCAAGCTTATGCAGTTGCTGGGTGATAAGACTGTAATACTGCATACTTACAATAATACTGTTGCCACAAAACTATTTGATGAAGTGATGGTGGTAACCGACAGTGAAATTATTTTTAATGAAATAACATCTCATGGCGGCAAAGCCTTAATGAGCATTAAAGCACACGAAAGCGGCAGTGACCGTATTGCAGAAGCCATTGCAGATATGGACGTTGATATTGTAGTGAATGTACAGGGCGATGAACCCTTTGTACAAAAAGAGCCACTTGAAAAATTACTGGAAGTTTTTAGTGATGAAAATGTGCAGGTAGCTTCTTTAATGCAGGTGCTGCATGATGAGCAGTTCATTGCCGATCCTAATTATGTAAAAGTGGCCGTTGATAAAAATAACAATGCACTCATGTTCAGCCGCAGCCCCCTACCTTACCATAGAGATAAAAATATCACACCTGTTTATTACGAGCACATTGGTGTGTATGCATTCCGCAAACAGGCATTATTAAATTTTACGGCCTGGCCAATTACCCCGCTTGAAGCTGCAGAAAAAATTGAATGCCTGCGCTATTTAGAGAACGGCATCTCCATAAAAATGATTGTAACAGAATACATGGGTGTTGAGATAGATACACCGGAAGATTTAGTGAGGGCAGCTTCGCTGCTGAAATAAATTTGCCGCAGGCAAAACCTCTTTGTGTCTTCGTGCCTTTGTGGTTCAAAAATCTTTTAACTTCGATACTTAATTTTCTTTCTATGGCATTCAGAAATTTTAAAATGGTTGGTTATGTTGTTTATGGCCGTGGTTCTTTCAATCAGTTAGATGAGATCATTGCACCGCATCGCAAAGCAGATGCACCCATGGTTTTTTTGGTAGATCATTTTTTCGAAAGTAAACCACTCGCCAACCGTGTACCAGTACGTGGAAACGATAAAATAATTTATGTTGATGTAACCTACGAGCCCAAAACAACCTATGTTGACAGCCTGGCAAACCAGTTAAAAGAAGAATTTGGAACTGTGAGCGGCGTTATCGGTATTGGTGGCGGCAGCGCCATGGACCTTGCCAAAGCAGTTTCGCTGATGATGAACAACCCCGGCAGCAGTGCCGATTACCAGGGCTGGGACCTGGTGAAAAATCCCGGCGTATATAAAGTAGGCATACCCACATTAAGCGGTACTGGTGCAGAGGTTAGCCGCACAACCGTACTCACCGGCCCTACAAAAAAGCTGG
This sequence comes from Chitinophagales bacterium, assembly GCA_038257425.1. Classification (GTDB taxonomy): domain Bacteria; phylum Bacteroidota; class Bacteroidia; order Chitinophagales; family Chitinophagaceae; genus Ferruginibacter. Next base: position 1,939 of record JBBSJI010000146.1, on the reverse strand, counting down.
GTATGAATTCCGATTTCACCCCCTTCGACCAGATCATACTCGATCCTGAATTAACAGCCAATGCCCCCGCCAACCAGCGTTTTTATACCGGCATGGATTGTTATATACATTGCATCGAAAGTTTGAATGGCACTTATTTAAATGAGTTCAGCAAAAGCTATGGCGAAAAAGCATTACAGCTTTGCAGGGATGTATATGTAACGAAGGATGGCTGGGATACCGACAGTGATGATAAACTGATGATGGCATCTTATGCCGGTGGTATGAGTATTGCCTATAGCCAGGTGGGTGTGGCACATGCAGTAAGTTATGGCCTAAGTTATTTGCTGGGCACCAAACACGGCATTGGTAACTGCATTGTTTTTGATAAGCTGGAGGAATTTTACCCCGAAGGCGTAAAAGAATTTAAGTACATGGTACAGAAGAACAATATAGATATACCAAAGAACATTTGCGCCGGATTAAGCGATGCTGACTTTGATAAGATGATTGATGTATCGCTGGGTATGAAACCCCTTTGGGAAAATGCATTGGGTAAGGACTGGGAAAAGCAGATGACCAGGGAGCGGTTAAAAAATCTTTACCAAAAATTATAAATTCTGTAATTTTTTTAGTTATTTAAGGGAATGAACATGCGTTTAACCCCCCTTCTCCACCGCAATGCCGGATGCATTGGAATTTATTTCGATAAAAATATTGCTGTAGAAAAAATAATACGCAGGCAGCCTGCTGTAAAATGGAGCAAGACCTATAAGTGTTGGTATGTACCCCTTACGGAAACAGCTTACCGGTTATTGATAAAAGACCTTGAAGGTAAAGCCGTGGTTGATAACGCAGAACTAAAAGTATATTTAGAAAAGAGAAAGAAGGTAAATGCTTCCATTCCTGTAATTAAACAGCCGGGCACAAAAAATATAACAACTGCTTTAAAACCTGCAGCAACTTCCCAGGCATGGCAATTAAGTACCGAGAACCTGAAAGCACTGGATAATTTTGTACAACAGTTACAATTGAAAGCCTACAGCCCTTCCACCATAAAAACTTACAGGAATGAATTCATACAATTACTAAAGCTTTTAAAAAATAAGGCTGTTGATGAATTAACAACAGCAGACCTGAAGCGGTACATGGTGCATGCCATGGAGAAAGAAGGCATAAAAGAGAATACTGCCCACAGCAGGTTGAATGCATTGAAATTTTATTTTGAGCAGGTATTGTACCGGGAGAAATTCTTTTGGGAAATACCGAGACCCAAAAAAGCAATTCAATTGCCCAAAGTTTTCAGCCAGGATGAAATAGCGGGCATTATTAACAGTATAACCAATAAAAAGCATAAGGTAATGTTAATGCTGGCATATAGTGCCGGTTTGAGGGTGAGTGAAGTTATTTCCTTAAAGGCCTATGAAGTGGACCGTAAACGGATGACCATTTTCATACATGCTGCCAAAGGTAAAAAGGACAGGATCGTGAGCCTGAGTCCGGTATTATTGGTAATGCTTGATTCTTATATGGAAGAATATATTCCGTCCCAAAAAGGTTACCTGTTTGAAGGTAATATACCGGGCAGCCCTTATAGTTCCCGCAGTTTGCAGGAGGTGATACAGGCGGCCAAAAAGAAGGCCGGGGTTATCAGGCCGGGGAGTATCCATAGCCTTCGCCACAGTTTTGCTACACATTTAATTGAAAAAGGAACCGATGTTACCATGATACAGAAGTTGTTGGGCCATAATGATCTTAAAACAACCTTGCGTTATCTTCATACGAGCAATAAGAACCTGCTAAAAATAATTAGTCCGCTGGATGATTTAAATTTAACCTGAGTTGTATTTGCGCTACTCCCCTGGCATTAATTGATTTTGAATAATTGATTAAAAGATAGCGAGTTAAAAGAAAAGTTGTGTATTTTTAGTAGCGCATTATAGCGTAAATACTAATGTTG
>JBBSJI010000145.1:0-5383 GCA_038257425.1 Chitinophagales bacterium | reverse complement strand
TGATGTTGGTTACAACTGGATCGTATTCGTAAGTGGCATCGGTGCTGCGTATATCCGGCATGGTAAACGATGGAAAAAGCACCGTCTGGTTGTCACGGTTAGAGAAGTTGCGTGCCCAAAATTCTTTCCGGCGGAACGCATTAGGTTTATAAACAAATTCCAGATCGGTGCCATTCGGCTTAAACATCATGGTAAGGCGGTTGCCACAACGGTTTTGCAAAATGATATTGTTATCACCTTCTTCAAAAACCGGCTGGCGAAAAGATTTATCCATCGACTGCCCATTTGCAAGGCTGGTAAAAAAACTTAGCAGGATGATTAAAGAAAAGTGTTGTTTCATTTTTAAATTTTGACGTTTTTGTTTATTAAAATTTTTATGATAATTCTTTTATAAAAATGATCGTTGTTTTTAAAGGCGTTCATTTTATTGATGCGAACAATTCTTTTGGCTGTTAGTATGGTATTCAAAGAAATATATATTAATACCAATAGTTCTATCGTTTTGAAAATATACCATTCACTTACACTAATTTATTTGAATAAAAGCTCTTCCGTATGTATAGTTGCAATCAATCCATTGTAAGTTGAATTAACCTTTACACCATGCAGGTAAAAATTTTCGAGCAATACATTTTTGATGTTGAAAGTATCGTCAAAGCCCAACAGTTGAGAGTAGGGGAGTTGATCGCCTTCTACCGTAATGTTTTTGAAATGTACATTTTCAATCTTACCTCTTTGAGTGTCTTTTGAGTAACGTGATTTCAATATTTTAAAATCGATTAGCCAGCCTCTTGCATCTTCTACCCTTATATCTTCATACAATATATTTCTCACCAGGGCACGGTCGCCGTTGTGAATGGTGAAGGTTCCCTCTGGCCCTTCTACGTGAATCAAATCACAATTGCGGAATGTTACATTTTGTATGGTATCAGTGCGGGTTTCAAAACCAATTTCAAGAGCGTTGCCCCAGATGCCATTCCACAGCACAGAGTTTTGTACCACAATATTATCAACCGTAAAGCTGCTGTTGAATTTGGTAAAATAATTTACGCCCGATTTTATGGCAATGCAATCATCCTTTGTTTTGATAAAACAATTGTCAACCAGCACATCCCGGCTGCCAACGATATCAATGCCATCGTCCACCGCATTGTCCGAAACTATTTTCATATTCCGATAGGTTACATTTTTCGAAGCAAAGGAAGCACAGCACCAGTGTTTTGCATCGGCAATAATAAATCCTTCGAGCAATACATTTTGCGACTGATTGATTTCTATTGGCCGGGCCTCCTGTTCTTTGTACATGCTGTTATCTATAATACCACGGCCAATGACTTTGATGTTCTTTCCACCGTCTGCAATAAAAGAACCTCTCACTACTGCACCACCTGCAATATAAACGGTTTGATTGCTTTTTAATTGAACAATACCGGGTGTATGAATTTTTCCTCCTTCAAAATAAATAACATTGGCATCGGTTTTATCAGGAATATTTATCTCCGGTGGATTGGCAAAAATTAAAAGTGGCCGCTTTAAGTTTTTGTTGAGCTCAATGCTCAGGTTCTCGGGTTTGGTTAATGAAAAACTGATCTGGTTCCGATAAAGTTCACCTTCAATCTTTCTGTTTTTTGGACGAATGTCATAGTTGTAAACCGGGGCCATAAAAGTTACTTTCACCGTTACCTTTCCCTCAAAAGAGAAGTAGGCATAGGCAGCCGATGGGGTATTGTAAACAAACACTTTTTGGCCGTTTACCTCCAGTTCAAATTCCGGTGCCGGCGTTATGGCTCTTGGTGCATCATACAATATTAGCTTATCCGCTTTTGCATCGCAAAGTAGCAGCGTTGAAAATAGCAGCACAAGGGTAAAATGTTTCATGTGAATGTGTTTTTTATCTAGTGTTTTTAATGAGTGCTATTTACGGCACCTTCCATCAACTTCACGTGATTGTTGGAATTGGAAGCAACCTGCTCTTTTTTATTGATAGCGGCCGGGTATGTTTTACTATTCACCATTGCCATAAGTTTGTAGTTGTATCGCTTGCTGCACCTGTTGTTGATTTGTAAGCAGCTATTAGAGCAGCCGGAAGGCTAGCCCTGGTTGCTGTAGCAGTTAATCAGCGTAAAATAATGCAGTTTTTAAATGACAGTAATTATTATACTGGCAGCAATAAAAATTGTTGTAATGTAACCCAACTTGCTGCATTTATTCCTGAATGTTTTGCAGCACAGAGCAGTATTGTTTTGGGCTTGCTAACTAACAAGCCAAAAAGAGACTTTCGTGATATTCATTTATACCGATTTGAAATTATACCTTGATAAGTCTGTTCTTTATCGGTATATAGAATTATGAAAGCTAATTTTTACCTGGAATACCGTCTAAGATTATAAAAATAATCCTTGAGTCTTTTTTTATAATCAGTAGGGAAATTATACAAAGCTTTACAACTCAGAATTCCCTTTCCGGCTCCATGCTTTATCAAAAGTGTAATGAGTTCATTTAATAGCGCAGACTCTTCAAATACTGATAACTACTGGTAATACACTCCATTGGCCGTGGGTGTTGATCGATTTCAACATTGTAATATTTTACACCACTTTTTTCGGCAGCTGCAAATATTTGAGCGAAATCAATGCAACCATCACCTGGGCAGGTGTATTTTTTTGGAGGTGTTTTTTCCATATCTTTTACATGCAGTAAGTGAAAGCGACCGGGATGGGCGTTCAGCAATGCCACAGGATTGGCACCGGCAAAACTTGCCCAGTACAGGTCGAGTTCCATAGCCACCAAAGCTGCGTCTGTTTGTTCCAGCAAAATATCATAGCCTGTTTTAAACTCACTCACCTGCACAAATTCCTTTTCGTGGTTGTGCATAGCAAACCTGATACCTGCCTTGTGGCACTGCTCACCAATGATGTTAAGTGTTTTTGCACATTTTTTAAAATCTGCTTCTTTTTTATTCAAACCATTATCTAGCCACGGCCAATAACATACCAGGTACTTCTTTTCTAACTGCAATGCTTCATCAATCATTTTTTGAAGCTCATTTTTATCTTGCATTTTTACCATCACACTGCCGCCCGCTACCGAGCATAAGCCGACCTGCTTTAATTTCTTTTTGAAAACCGGTAGGGTGTTTCCATACAAGCCACTGTGCTCAATATAGGAATAACCAATAGCTGCAATTTGTTGTAAGGTACCTTCCCAATCGGCCTTCATCTCTTTTTCTACCACACCCAATATTAAACCAAGCTGCTTGAGTGAATGTTTGGGAGCTGCAAATAAATCTCCATCACCCATACAAACAGCAAAAGCAGCAAAGGCAGATGTTTTTATAAAACTGCGTTTAGATATTTGATTGCTCATAAAAACAATATAGATGCTGTAACATTAGTCTTGCATTTAGCTATATAAAATTTCCTGCAAAATCTAATATTGGTAGATATTTGAGATGCTATTTTTGAAGGACTTTTTGACTTAAAACTCCGGACGTTGTTTTCTTAAAAATGCCCGCAGTACCAAAAAGTTCATTTCCAATATAATTAAGCGCAATGCTATCAACGTAACATAAAAAACCTTTTTATCTCAATCAAAAACCGGAAGGTTTTTTACTGATAGTTTTAAACCCCAGCAGCGGATCGTTTACCAGGAATGCGCCCGCTTCGCTCAAGTCTGCTTCCCTGTTGTACTGGTAACTGCCGGTGTTTACTGTATTATAAAAAGGCTTGTCATCACCGTCATACCAGCACCAAAATAACCAACCTATTCCGTTCTCTTTACATGTTTTTAGCATAATTCTTGGATTGAATAGCACATCTCGATTTTGATTGGTGCCTGATCTATCCCATCCAAACTCGCCTACAATTACCGGTGCCTTTAACGCCGCAAGCCTCGGTATCACCTCTTCTACCGAATTGGGCGGCGTCCATGAGGTAAAGTTCCTGTCGGCGGTGCGCCAAAAACCGTACATGTGTATGGAAAGCATGATATTTTTTTCAGGATCACTGTCAAATAATGCATCACCCCAGGTCAATAGGCTTTCAGGATTTTGTCCGCAGTTACCACCAGCATCAATGCAAATCAGGCTCCTTATGCCTGCATCCCTAAATCTTTTTACAGCAGTTTTATAACAGTTTAACCAGTCAACAGTATTATCTCCCCATTCGTTTGCAATATTGATAATCATCTTGCCTTCATAATCTTTTAATACCTGCAGCATCGCTGGCGCAAGCCATTCATCCACTATTTCTTTTAACCCCATTTTTCCGTTAGCCGCTGGCAGCGAACATTCCGCAACACAGGTGGCATCATGCATTTCCAACATGGGTACCATCCCGGCAGCAACTGCTTTTTGAACCAGGTTTCTTTTTTGCGCTGCAGTTATGGATTGGTTATTCCATGTTACTGAACTGCCACTGGTAACCAGGCGAACAATGTTTGCCTTAGATTTAGGTATTTCAACTGATAACGCATTTAAACTGTTGGCCTCATTTAGCCAGATATGCACACTGTTTACACCGTAGGGTATCCATGGCCTGCCATCTTTGTCTACGATATTTCCATCCTTTACTTTTAAACCCACGTAGAGTGCCGGTGGTGGGGGTGGAGGAGGAGCTGGTGTTTCAGTTGATTTCTTTTTGCAACTGCCGCATAGCAGTAATACAAACATTACAAACACTGACAGGCAAACTTTGAAAAAGCTTCGCATCGTTTATATTTTTACTAAAGTTATTTTTCTTTCAAATGCAACTTGCCCGTACTGTGCTGCAAGTGTTGGAAAATAAGCAGGGGCGGCTACCCGAAAGCTGCGAGGTTTGTTACAATGTTTTATTGCACCGGTAAAACGATTGCTGTGCTGCCCTGTGCTTTTTCTTTTTTTTGGAGAGGCAATAATTATTCTTCAATTTAGAGCTTGTAGCTCGCAAGCTCCGAAGGATTGGCAATTGAAACTTTACTTAATAAAGCTGTAAAGGGTTGAGATCAGGACAGCGTTTTTGTAAATTGCCTTTAAAATTTAATACGGTTTGCCCATGAAGTTTCAACTGTAATAAACTTATTAAAAACCAATGCTACGGACATGATTGTGCTAATGAAAAATATCTTTTTTTAAAATATGCCGCCAAAAAGTTTTGCCACACCTTGCACTATCCAAAATAAGGTACGATGAAATATATCATCATTTACAAAAAAAAACCAATCAATTTATATACAACGATGAGAACAGCAACCCTTTTTTTAGCAACAGCATTTCTATTTTGCGGCCACGCATATGCCCAGCAAAGGGATAGCGTGCCGATAACAAAAAAAACGCCGGCCCAGGATACACCCGAAGCAACTGAATTTTATACACCAGTGCCGCCGGTGGTAACGCCTGCTGCTAATG
>JBBSJI010000144.1:0-5391 GCA_038257425.1 Chitinophagales bacterium | reverse complement strand
GGATCTTGATCAGAAAAAATTAATTCAGCGTGATAGAAAATTCTGGAATCGCAGTTTTTATGAAGGAGAAAGTCGTCTTAACGCAAATGGCGAAGTTGAAAATTCATCAAAAAAAATCTTTGAATATTTGGGTGATAATAACAATCTCCTGCCGTCCGGTTCGGCTTCAGCAATAGCAACAGCCTATGGAAACTGGCAATTGGTCGGGCCCACCTCAGTAAGCGATGGGGTTGGAAGGATAAACAGGATAGCATTTGATCCAACAAATAGTGCAAAATTATATGCCGGCAGTTCCGGTGGCGGTTTGTTCGTAAGTTATACAGGCGGTTTAGTGTGGAGCAGCCTGGGCAGCTTTATCCCTTCATTAGGCATTTCCGGAATTGTTGTTAGCCATGCAAACAGTAATACAATCTATGTTTTAACTGGAGATGGTGATTCACATTCCAGTAGAGGTTATACCTTCTCTTACGGATACATACGGTATTCAGTTGGAGTTTTAAAATCTACAGACGGCGGAAACAGCTGGCAGGCAACAGGAACATTTCCGGGTCTTGCAGGAATTAACTATACTGGTTTAACACTGGTTCAGGACCCAAATAATGCTAACGTACTATTAGCTGCCACTTCGCATGGAATGTTCCGCACCACTAATGGCGGCACCACGTGGGCGCTCTCTGCCTTGCCTGGGGATGACCAAACAATGGTATATGATATAGAATATAAACCTGGCAGTTCAACCACTGTTTATGCCAGTCATAGGGTAAATAATAGCTCAGGCAATGGAAGGTTTGTACGGTCAACTGATGGAGGGGTAAATTTTACGGAGGTATCAACTTATTCACCAACTTTTCCCGCGGCACAAAGAATAGCCATCGCAGTATCACCGGCATCAACCAATACAGTTTATATCCTTGCCGGACCCGGAAGTAAAGCTGCCAATAGTTTCCAGGGAATATGGAAATCTACCAACAGCGGAATAGATTTTACCAGGATGGCAAGCACTCCTAATATATTAGGTGCGCCGGGTGTAGATGCTAATGATCAAAATTTATATGACCTGGCGCTTGCGGTTTCACCTACATCTAGCTCTACCGTTATTACGGGAGGATTGATAGTGTATAGATCGACCAGCAGTGGAGCATTATTTAGCCAGGCTACAAGTTACTTTGGTACGCCAAATATACATCCCGACGTACATGATCTTGCCTACAATCCGTTAGACGGAAAATTATATGCAGCCACAGATGGAGGAGTTGCAGTTAGCCCGGATAATGGTGTAAGCTGGAGTAGACTATTTAATGGATTAAGCTGTACTCAGTTCTATCATTTTGCCATGCAGGATGATGCCGGTAACATTTGGGGTGGGGCCCAGGACAATGGTATTCTTATTAAGAATAGTTCAGGCAGTAGTTTCTCGAGATATAGCGGGGGTGATGGATATGATGTTTTAACAGATTTGCCTCCGGCTGGCAACCAGGATGATAAATATTATTCCGTGAATGAAAAAGTATATGCTGATGCCATAATAGATGAAGATATAACCCCACCATTGGCTAATAATTTCTTTGCAAATCTTGCTATGAGCCCTAGCGATGAAGATATAATTTATGCAGGATACGAAGATCTGTATATTAGCTATAACAGAGGTTCTGATTGGTTTGACGTATCCCTGGGATCAGGTATTTACATTCCGGGCAACTGGTGTATTTCTTCCTGCCCAAGTAATTCTTTAAGATTGTACTCAGCAGGCAAAAATGATAATAGAAAGGGAATTTACAGGATAGATAATATTGGAATAGCTCCTACACCAACCAATTTAACTGCTGCTTTAATCAGTGCGGGGTATGATGGTACTTCCAAAATAACAGATATAGCAGTTCATCCGTCAAATTCAAATAGAATTTGGGTAACTATCGGTAATTATATTAGCACAGTAAAAGTTTTTTATAGCAGTAACGGGGGCAGTAGTTGGCAAAATATTTCAGGCGCATTACCTAATCTTCCTGTAAACTGTATCATCGCCGATGCTAGTGGGAATGCGTATATCGGTACAGATATAGGCGTTTACTATAGAGGAAATAGTGATACTGATTGGACTCCTTTTTATAATAATTTACCGAGAGTGGCTATATCAGACCTCAAGTTTTTAAAATTAGGCTCTGTTAACATTTCTCTGTATGCATCCACCTATGGGCGGGGTATATGGTACACCGATCTGTTTTCCAGTTGTGCCAGCGAACTTACAATTTCATCTAATCTTCAGGGACAACAATTTTTCCAGGCGGGGAATCGTATAAATTCAACTTCTTTAGTGAATGGTGCAGCCGGCACAAATGTTAATTACAGGGCAGGTACAGAAATTATTCTTACACCAGGTTTTCAGGCAGTATCGGGCACAGAATTTATTTCTTACCTCGGTGCATGCAATTCGGGTGTACCTGTTACCAGTCTTACAAATAAGGTAGCAGTAAACTCAGTTGAGGCAAAAGAAATTAAAGGAATTGCAATTATAAAAAGCATTGATATAGATAACTCCGGTGTAAATATTAAGCTGGATATAAAAAAGAAAAGTGATTTATTAATTAAAATTTTTGACCAGGATAAAAATAAATATTTAGCACAATCAGATATTTCACCTGCAGCAAACGGGGTATTAGTTCATAAGCTTCCCGTTTTAATAAATAAAGACACCCAATACCGGGTAGATATATATGATGGAGATACTATTATAAGTATGCAGGAAATAAATTAATAGTCAATTAGATTTCTTTCGCCTGGTCTTCTGCCTGGCCTTGGTTTCGTGGCACACAAAACAACTCACTCCCTTTCGTGTGTCTTGAACCGGTGCAAAAGAACATAAAGCTTTTTTTAAATCAACCATATGCACCAATCCACCAATGGCCCCCTGTTAAACAATGACAGAGCAGATATCCTTGATATCCTTCGGGGATTTGCACTACTGGGAATTCTGCTGGCTAATTCAGCCGTGTTTTCATTTTATGTGATGCAAAACCCGGAAGTTAAATCCGGTTTTTCTACTGCTGCCGTAGATAAATGGTTAGCCTGGGTTCATTTTGCTTTTATTGATGGAAAATTTTACTCTCTCTTTTCATTGCTTTTCGGAATTGGATTTTCTATTATTTTTTTTCGGAATAAAAATGCCGGCCGCAATGGGTTGACTATATTTTATCGCCGTCTTTTTGTTTTACTACTCTTTGGCATTGTTCATTGCCTGCTGATATGGGATGGAGATATCCTTATGTTTTATGCAATCGTCGGAATGGTTTTGCCCTTGTTCACAAATGTAAGCGACAGGGCATTGCTGATAACTGCGACATGCCTGCTGATATCTCCCTTAATTTTTGACTTATTAAAAGTTGTGTCGGATGGCAAATTAAATGTGAGTAAACCATTTTTAGATGCCGCAATTGCCAGGGACAAAGTTATTGGGCTTTCAGAGGAGAATGCAGGTAACTGGCTGCTTGTTAATAAGGATTACAAACACATCCTTGACTGGAACAGCAGCGGTATATGGTTTGGTTGGTTTTTAAGGATGGATAGCAACCGGCCGGTGAAAGTGTTAGCCATGTTTTTGCTGGGTTTGTATATCGGCAGGCACCAGATTTTTATGCAACTGCACCAATTCAAACCCTTGTTAAAAAAAGTGCAATGGTTCGGATTAGGCCTTGGTATCCCCGCAGGTATATTACATGCATATTTTGAGTTAGATGAAAAAAGACTTCCTGCCCTCGCCGGCCTTTGGGACACCCTTTTTTATGCATTAAATGTGGCGCCGCTTGCGCTCGGGTATGCAGCCACCATTGCGTTATGGCATGTAAATGGAAAAATGAAACCGCTGCTAAATCCTTTACGACATGTTGGGCGTATGGCGCTTACCAACTACTTCATGCAATCAATTATGGCTATTACTATTTACTATGGAATAGGAATGGGCCTGGGCGCAAAATTCGGGCCTGCCCTTTTTATGCCTGTTGCCATTGGCGTCTTCATCCTACAGGTAATTTATAGCAAGATCTGGATGACTTATTTTAATTACGGCCCGCTGGAGTGGATATGGAGGATGCTGACTTATGGAAAAACTTTGAAAATAAGAAAGCCCAAAAATACCAGCAATGCACTTGAAATAGTGAATAATTAAAAATAATTTCAAACTGCAAATACGGGAATATTCAACTTATAAAACAGCACGACACAAAAAAGATTTTAACATGGGTGAAGAGATTAAAAATAAAACTGTAATCATTAAATAAATTAAACGAGCCATGCTTATAATTTATATACTCTTACTTACGGTTGCTGCTTTTCCTTTATGGAAAACCGTTAGATATATAATTAAGGAAAAACGCATCAGGCAATACGGGATAAATACAATTGGTGTAGTAACACATATCCATACCATTTCCATGCGCCGTGGACCAACTGTAGACCAGGTGCATATTGAGTTTGCCAGCATTATTCATGGTCATTTTCATAAAAGCAGCATAACGGCTAAGTACAAAAAATTTAAACAGGGCGAAAGGGTGCCGGTTAAGTATTTGCCAGAAGAGCCCTCTAAAATTGTAGTTGACAGTAAAGAGGGATATTGGCCGATGTTGCTATTCTCTATGTTGATTTTTTTATTTGTAATTTTTGCTATTTATAAAATAGATGACATGGTGAAAAGTGGCCTCTATTAAAAAAAGAATTTGTAACTATAGCATTGGCTGTTGCAGGAGCAGCGCCTGCCAGCAAAGGAAGGCATGAAATATACAACTCAATAAAAGTATAAACGTTTAAACCCTTTTGTAAGTGAAAATAAAAAATACAATACCCGTTTTTAAAATTACCTGTCAACTTTTGTTTTGCATTTTATGCAGTCTTGTCTCATTTGCGCAGTTACAGGAAGTGGCAGCCTCAAAAACTAATTGGACTACAGTTGGCGAAATAAAATGGCTCTCTAATACCAAGGCCAGCCTGAAATATTTTGTCTCTGGAAATGACACTACCTATCTCCTGTACCTGCAGGACGAGGAAAAATTAAAAAACAACAGGGATATGACAGTGAGAAAATATTTCAGTATCCGTTTTAGTGGAGCAGACAACACAGCCGGAAAGTTGTATGATCTCCTTACATCTTTTTTCAGCGGTGAAAACAGGAAAGATAAAAAGCTGGAAAAAATAATCAGGTTAGGAAACGATATGGTACATATACAACACTATCCGAAACTTATGGGCGCAGCCATTATGTTCTCTACCAAAGAAAATCATATTGTGTTTACAGAAAAAGAATTGAAGAAATTGTTTGGCAGGTAAAAGATCAACATCATGAATAAATATAAAAGCCTGTACAAATGGATGATCATCCCGATGGTCTTCATGCAACTGGGGATT
>JBBSJI010000143.1:0-5437 GCA_038257425.1 Chitinophagales bacterium | reverse complement strand
TTGTAACATATAATGCAGCTACAAAATTGGCAAAAAACCCGACAGCAAAGAACGTTTCAAATTAAGCAATTGATCGTTCGTGTCAAGCAATGAGATTTTTAGTTCAAGTAATAGATTTTTTGTATGAAGCAATGACAAAAAAGCTGACAGCAATGAACTTTTAAGGTCAAGCAATCAACGGTTCACCTATAACAATTGAGTTATCGCAATACCTTTTCAATTAGCCTGCCATCGCCATCAACCTGGTGAGCATAAGTAAGGCCGAGCAATTGACAGATTAACGGATATACATGTACATTCTCAAACGCTGCAATTGTTTTTCCTTTTTTAATCTGCGGGCCCCAGGCATAAAAACTGGCGTGCATTTTCTTCATGGCAGGATCATAACCATGTGCCCCCGGCGAAATACGGTTTGTATAGCCGCTTAATACATAGGGATAGGTAGGCACTACTAAAATATCGCCGATACGGTCAAACAGGTCATCGCTTTTATTATAATGCCATTGGGCAGGAATATTTTCACGCAGGTAAACTGTAAAATTATTTTCTTTCTTTTTTAAGGATTCGTAAGTGGGTAAAATATCTGCAGCATTCTTTGCATACAGGTGCAGGCTGGTACCACCACCACGGTTGATAAAACGGGCTGTATCAATCATGGTTGCAATATTGATACGTGTTAGAGTATCTACTGCAGCCATACCATGATCGGCCAGGAAAATAAAGTTAACCGGCAGCCCTAGTGCATTTACTTTTTGTACCATGCTGCCTATTGCCTTATCTACCCGCAGCACAGCGGCCTGTGTTTCGGGTGCATCGGGGCCGTACATATGTCCATCGTGATCCACATCGCTGATGTAAAAAGTTATTAAATGCGGCCGCACATCATCGGGCAGTTTTAACCATTCCACCAGTTTATCAATGCGGTAATCAATATTGGTATTATCGTTAAAGCGATACCAATAGGTAGGGCTTGTTTGCAGTATAGGCGCTTCTGTTCCTACAAAAAAATAAGATGCGCTCAACATGCCCTGCTGCTCGGCCAGTACCCATAAAGGAATACCTCCATACCAGGTTCCGTCTTCCACCGTTTTGCGGTCGTGCATTCCGTAAGATGCTTTGCGGCTCCTATCGTAAAACTGGTTATATACCAGGCCATTATGTGATGGATATAAACCCGTGGCAATGGTATAATGATTAGGAAAAGTTACGCTGGGATAAGAAGGGATCATGCTTTTGGCTTTTACCCCTGTACGGCGCAGCCTTAGCAAGTTAACAGCTTTGTATTTGCTGGCATAGTCGTACCGGAAACCATCGGCAGAGATAAGGATAACATAGGGTTTACCCACCTGGCTTACAGCATTTTTTCTTCCCGGCACTGTTTGCTGAATGGTATCCTGTGCATGCAAGGTGCCTGCTGAAACAAAAAGACAAAAGCAATAAATAAGTTTTTGCATGGGAAATTTATTTGCTTGAACAATAAAGTATGCTGTAAATATATTGTATCATTTACAGCAATCCACAAAAATTATCTGACAATACAAACTGCAAACCGGGCCTTAAAAAAATGCCCCAACAATTGTTGGGGCGCCTGTATTAAAAGATCTTTATTGCTTAAAATTTATTAACCAGCTGTGTGCTTATTTTTCCATCAAGCTTAAGCTTTAAGATATAGCTGCCTTTTTGTAGCCTGCCCATATCTAAGGGTACATTCTGTTCACCTGCAACAAGTAAAACTGTTTGTGTTATCATTCTCCTGCCTGCCACATCAAAAATTTCAACAGTAGTTCTTTCTGCTGCTGTGGCTTTAATTTTTACATTTAATATACCCTGCACCGGGTTGGGATAAATGGTAAAGTAAGATACCGGGGTTGTACTTCTGTCAACCACTTTAATATCGGTAAAGCTGGTACTACCAAACTGGTCTTTTTGCAGCAACCTGTAATAAGCTACACCGCTTAAAGGAAACTCATCGGCTATACCATAGTTAGAAACTATGGCTGCTGTACCTTTTCCGCTTACAGTGCCCATCTTTGTATAGCTTCTGCCATTATTATCTGAGCGCTCTATATCAAAAACCTGGCCCGGCAATTCATTTTCTGTTGTCCATTTAAGTACTACCCTTTCTGCTTCATTAATAGTAAAGAATGAAGTTATGGAGCTGTTGCTGAAAGGTGCTGCATCATTTCGGGTGTACCAGATAGGAGCCGTAATAATTCTTGCGCCATCACTTTCAGTAATATCTAAATAATAATACCGCTGCGATAAATTAGCCAGGCTGTTATCAGTATAGCTGAAGCTGCCGTTTGTATTGCTGGTTAATGTTGCCGCCACCGTACCGCTGCCGGGCACACCATACATAACATTTACAGAAGTAACGGGGTTTGATGTAATACTACCCAAAGTTATGACAGGAGCACCCACCTTGGTAACAATGCTACCCATTGGCTCGTTGTTAACAGTAAATGTGATTTTTGCATTGCAATCCTGCGATGCATAAAAACGCATTTTACGCATGCCATCCAGCAAATCATTTTCTGTTAAAGAAGATGCCATTACCACCAGTCTCGATTTGGTTGTTCTTCCAAAAGTAAGGTTGTGGTTATCATGATCAATTGTTGGCCCCAGGTGATAGCCTTTTGAAAGCATATTGCGGTAATAACTTAAATAAGACATGGAAGTACCGGGATTGCTATAAGTTGTATTTGTAGAAAAAGCCGGCCCGCTTTCTACCGCACTGCCCACTACGGCATTATCTGCAGCCATATCAAAAGTTCCGTTTAATAGATCGTTGTAATCAGTACTGTTGGGATGCGCCATGTATGCAAGTGCATTGCCACCATGCCTGTTGATGATATCAAATAAACCACCGCTTCCTTTATACAAACTTTTTGGAACATATATTTGGTACTCGCCAGGGTCCCAACCAATAAGTGAATCCATCCCATAAACAATAACATGACCGCCACCGCTGATAACACCCCACTCCATACCATACATACCCACAAAGGTTGATGTGGTGGCGGTCGCGGCCTGGGTGCGGCCCGGTTGCCAGTCGGCCAAATGCATGCCAGCCGCTACATGGTTATGTTCGCTGAGACCCAGGAAATCGAAACAGAGTGAGTTTTTGGCATAGGCATAATCATCTGCAGGAATAAGTAAAGTATTATCTGCATTACCGTCGCTGTAGCTGCTGTGTGCATGCATATTGCCAAAGTAAAAATTTAGTGGCCCACCCGTTACGTTTGAATTACCTATGAGTTGTTCTTTATTATCATTTAAACCCGTACTGGTAAAATTGATGAGTGCATTATAATTGGTATTAGTTGTAGCAGGAGTAAATCTTACATAAACAGTTTGCCCTGTCTGCGCCTCTGCCATAGTATAGTTTAGCGAAGCACTAAAAGCAGTTCCATCTTTTGATAAAACAAAACCTGTTGGCGCAGTAAGTGTCATTGCTCCAGTAATATTGGTTGTGGTATAACTGAAATTTTTATTGGCAGATGTTGAGCCTGCAGCAACAAAACCAAAATCGAGCAAAGCCGGATTAACAGAAACCGTTGCCGATGGCTGAGCTAATGTTGTAAATGACCAGGTGGCTGAACCGGTGATACCTGCAAAATTATTACCTGCCAAATCTTTAAAAGTTGCAACTGGCATTTCTACATAATAACCAGTACTGTATGCAAGGCCCGAAAAAGGTATGGTTGCAGCCGCACCGCTAACAGTTACACTTGCTGAAGTAACTGCTGTGGTATTTATAATTGAAGCATCGTTTAATTTTTTAATTACAATATTTCCGGCAGTGCCTTTTTGAATATTTTCATTAAAGGTTATTACCAGGTTTCCGCTGAGTGCTGTGCCTGTTGCATTGTTAGCCGGATTTAAAACCGACACAACAGGTGCTGCTACATCGCCGCCGTTTAGCTGTATAGAAAAATCATCCATTGCTAATCCATCATCGGCACCGCTGGCATCTGCATCATTTAAGCGTAGCCAGAAAATGGCATTGTTTGCAATACTTAACCCGCTGATAACTGCAGACCGTAGGGTTCTGTTTGCAGCAGCATTTCCATCTTTTGCGCCGGTTGTTGTAGTGCTGGGAGAAACAAAATCCAGGCTGTTATTATCAACCCAGGTACCTGTTGAGAGTGAAGTTGCATTAAGGCTGTATTGAAAATCCAGTTGATCTGTACGGCCTGCCGTGCCGCAGCGCCATTGCTCTCCGGTATAAGAAATGGTTACGGAAGTTATGGTTTGCCCGGTGCTGTTTTTTATCTGAACGCCTAAGGTTGAAATAAGTGATCCGGAACGGAGTGATCCAAATGCCCGTTCGGTATTTGTTCCGGTGCCATAGCTGTAGGTATCTCCCGTGGTTGATGAACCTGCATCGGTAGTGTAGGATGTGTTTGCATTGGTTCCTGTTTCAAGCAACTTCCAACCCGTGGGCAAAGTTGAAGATGTGCCTGCAGTAGCTCTCAGCGTATTAAAATTTTGGGTGTATGCTGTTGCAGTTGTAGTAATGTTAACCTGTGCAGCAGCCGTAAAAGAAAATAATACAGCAAACAATAAAATGTATTTGCTGTTTGCAAATGTTTTGGTTTTTTGCATCATTAGATTTTTTTTGAAACAGGAAGTACGGAATATTAATCAACAGAATGATTTTTATTTATGCACAGCATGTGAAGATACTTGCAAATGCATTTTTTCCATGCTTTATGTAGATCATAACCTACAAATTTGTTATGAATTGTTTTTTGCTTTACCTTAAATGCATTGCTAAAAAAAATCATCGGGCAATCATCACTTCACCTCCTTCCCCATTTTATCAATATAAATATGAACGGCCGGGTTCGTCCTTTACCCGGGCTATAATTTTTTTAAGTTTAAAAAATAACATTTACCTGCTGCTGCCGAATACCCATTCAAGGGTATTTTATGTACTTGTCCATCTCCCGTGAGGAATATGCTCCACAGATATTTTCCGCACAAGCCCCTTGTTTACTCAATATGTAGTCTGGAATTAAAATTGATAACTGTTAAGTAGCAGTTGTTAAACCCAATTGTACTCTTTTATTTAAAAAAATATAGTTATGCGGTCACAGTATTTTATTGTCTATACAGTAATGCTCATGCTTTTTCTTGTGCTTACAGTTTTTTCTATCCCGGCTTTTTCTCAAAACAAAAAAAAGGATACACTGCCGCCACCCAATGCTACAAAATCGGTTATGAATTTCAGCAAGGTAATTGGCTGGCAGGATGGAAGAATGCCCGTGGCTCCCAAGGGTTTTGTAGTTTCAAAATATGCAGATGGTTTTCAAAACCCAAGGTGGATGTATGTTACCCCCAATGGCGATGTGCTGGTAGTAGAAAGCAATTCTAATTTTAAGATACTGGAAAAAGCAGGTGCTGTTGTACTTGGTGCGGCTGGCGCCGAAGA
>JBBSJI010000142.1:0-5446 GCA_038257425.1 Chitinophagales bacterium | reverse complement strand
CCTCCAAAACCAGGGTTAACGCTCATTAAGCAAACTAGGTCTATATCTGCAAGTATATCCTTCAATGCTTCCACAGGTGTATGTGGGTTAACAGCCACACCGGCCTGCATACCTAAACTTTTTATCTGTTGAATATTGCGGTGCAGGTGTTTACAGGCCTCTATGTGTACAGTAAGAATATCGGCGCCTGCTTTTTTGAATGCCTCTGCATATTTTTCAGGTTCTTCAATCATTAAATGCACATCACAAACCTTGGTTGTGGCTTTTCGGAAGAACTCAACAAGCATTGGCCCAAAACTGATATTGGGAACAAAGCGGCCGTCCATCACATCAAGGTGGTACCAGTCTGCATTACTTTGGTTAAGCATTTTACATTCCGATTCCAGGTTTAAAAAATTGGAGGCTAATAAGGAGGGAGCGATGATGGGCATGTGAATTTTGAATTTTGAATTTTGAATTTTGAATTTTGAATTTTGAATCAATTGTCCGAGCCGCAAAGTTAGTTGATAATTCATCACCCATACCTACTTTACACTTAACCTGGTAAGCGCTTCTTTTGCTTCTACATAATACGGTGAATACATCAATGCTGTCTTGTATTCTTCAATGGCTTCGTTGGGTTTATTCAGTTTTTCCAGGCAACGGCCAGTCCAGTAATAACCTTCATCAAAATTATTCTGCAGGGTTACGGCTTTATCTAAAACAGTTATGGCATCGGCGTATTTGCCCATATCATATAATGCAATTGCTTTTTCCCGGTAGGCAATCATAAAGTTATAATCAAGGTTAAGGCACCTGTCAAAAAAACTGATGGCTTTTCTTTTATCGCCTGTGTAATTGTAATATAAGCCTTTAATGAACCAGGCTTCTTTTTCGGTATCGGGCACTTTGGCTTTCAGTAAAAAGTCGGCCATATCAAGCGCTTTGGAGTTTTTGGTTTGTGCATATAGGGAACCCAGCAAAATAATATAGCGTGGCTGCGGATTAATGTTCAAAGCAGTTTCAAAAGACCTGATCGCATCTATCGTGTCTTCATTTTCAAATTGCAGTGTGGCCTGTATATCCCAGAACCTGTCGTTCAAACTATCTTTTTGTAAAACTTCCCGGGTTAGGGCAATTGCTTTATCATACTCAGCCTCATCCCGGTAAAACTGAACGAGGTTTTCTTTTAGTAAAACTGAATCGGGAAAAAGTGAAATTGAATCTTTTAATAATTTCTCCCGGCCTGTAGTTGTTTGAACAGTAGTTTTTGACTCTTCTTTTGTATGATCCTCGTTATTACAGGCTATGATAATTATCAATAAAACCAGTCCCGACAGTATAAATTTCTTCATGGAACAAAAATACATGCTCTTCTGTTTAAGCAGATGACAATTTGCTGACAATCTAAATTTTAACATAATTTACCTTTGCGGCATAAAATAAAATGCATGAAAAGAATATCCTTCCTGGCTGTGTTAAGTATATTGATAATTTCCCTTGTTTCTTTTACAAAGAACAGTGGTTTTAGATCAAAAAATATTTCTCAAAATGACAGCCTCTTATTTGAAGGCGAAAAACATTTTGCCAATATGCAGCAACTGACCTTTGGTGGTGATAATGCGGAAGCATATTTCAGTTTTGATGGTAAGTGGATCATTTTTCAAAAAACCTACCTTAAGGAAGGGATTCCCTGCGACCAGATGTATATTGGTAAAGTGCCGAACAAGGGAGAAAAATTTGAACCCAAATTGATCAGCACCGGCAAAGGAAGAACTACCTGCGGCGCTTTTTTAAAAGATGGAAAGCATGTTGTTTTTGCATCCACTCATTTGGAGGATAACGATTGTCCCCCGGTACCAGACCGCACAAAATATGGTAATAAATATATCTGGCCTTTATACAGTAGTTACGATATTTTCATGGCCGACCTGGATGGTAAAATAGTAAAGCAACTTACCAATAGTAAAGGCTATGATGCCGAAGCAACCATTTCTCCTGACGGAAAAAAAATGTTGTACACCAGTACCAAGGATGGTGATATTGATCTGTATGTAATGAATCTGAAAACGGGTAAAGAAAAAAGGATCACCACAGCATTGGGTTATGATGGCGGTGCCTGGTTCAGCCCCGATGGAAAAAAGATTATCTGGCGTGCCAGCAGACCAAAGACTGAAGCGGAAGTAAAGGAATACAAAGAGCTTCTGGCAGAGAACCTGGTAGCTCCTACCAATATGGAAGTGTTTATAGCAGATGTAAATGGCAACAATGTAAAACGAGTAACCTCTTTTGGTAACGCCAACTGGGCCCCTGCTTATATGCCCGATAACAAAAGGATCATATTTGCCAGCAATCACCAGAGCAAAAGAGGATTTCCCTTTAATCTGTTCATTATAAATGAAGATGGCAGTGGTTTACAAAAGATATCAGCAGAAAAATCCTTTGATGCCTTTCCAATGTTCAGTCCTGATGGTAAACAAATCATTTTTTGCAGCAACCGTAATAATGGCGGCACAAGAGATACCAATATCTTTATTGCAGACTGGGTTGAGTAGGAATGTTAATTGGTTATCAGTTAAATGTTATTCGTGGTAACTTCTATATTCAGTAAGCCCTTCACATATTAACGCTCTAACCAATTAACGATTAACTATTAACCATCTCCAATCTTTTGGCATGATATTTTCGTTTATTTATGAAAATTCAATCTATGCTAGTCAAAACTTTGCAACCATTTAAAATATTGCTGGGTTTATTATTGTTTGTAAACTTTAGTTGTAAAAAAAGCGATCCCAGCATATCTGCTGCCCATCCTGAGAATTTTAAAGCGATAGGAGCTTCGGCCAAAGACCTATTAACTGCAGGTACTTATACCTCCATTAAGATAGAAATTCAGTATATGCCAGGCTATGCACCCGATGCTGCATCAATTAATAATGCCGTGGCCTTTTTAAATAACCTGGTAAATAAACCTGGAGGCATATCAGTAATACAAACACAGATCCCTTCGGCCGGTAAACCGGTAATGACTCTTAATGATATAGTGGAAGTAGAGAAAAATAATAGAACGGTTTATACATCCGGTAACCAATTGGGCGTATATTTTGTATATACCGATAGTAAATATTCAGAGGCAACTGCATTAGGCCTTGCTTTCAGGAATACCTCCATGGCGTTGATGGGTAAAACCGTAACTGATAATTCAGGTGGAATAGGGCAGGTGAGCCGTACCAAACTCGAATCAACTGTTCTTGAGCATGAACTGGGGCATATCCTGGGGCTCGTAAACCTGGGCACGCCTATGGTAACCAATCACCAGGATGCTAATAATCCCAATCATTGCAACAACAACAATTGCTTAATGTATTATGGTGCTAATACAACCGATATTATGGGTGTTTTAGTAACTGGTAATGTACCACTACTGGATGCAAATTGTAAAGCTGACCTTACCGCCAATGGAGGTAAATAATATTACCTTGGTCCAAGCTCAATAACTTCAGCATCTTTCATTTCGGTTCCATCAATTACAAACCTGATGATGGTTCTTACTTTGTGCCAGCCCTGATTACCTGCAGCACCGGGGTTCATGTGCAGGCAGTTAAGTTTATCATCGTACATTATCTTTAATATATGGGAATGGCCGCTGATAAATAGTTGGGGCCGCTGTATCAAAATATCTTTCTTTGTTGCAGGGTTGTAGGCCGGGGGATAACCTCCTATATGTTTCATCATTACTTTTACGCCTTCGCACATAAAAACAAGCTGCTCCGGGAATTCGGTCCTGATATCCTGCCCATCTATATTTCCATAAACACCCTTTAAACTCTTTTTCTCCTTTATCCTCTTAGCTATCTCTTCGTTCCCAAAATCCCCTCCATGCCATACTTCATCGCAATCTTTAAAATGTTCAAAGATGGTTTCATCCAGGTAATTATGTGTATCAGATATTAATCCTATTCTTGTCATGCAGAATAATATTTTAAGTGTAAATTTACATGGAATCGATTTTGGATTACACAGGTCTGGAAATCATGAGGGTTTTCAATCAGCAAATCTCCAAATCATCAAATTAATTAATTGGCTATGCCTTTTCATCGCAACTTCACGTATTATATTGACAAGCGCAGCTGGAAATATTATTTCCTGATGCTGTCACTTTGTAAAGGTTATTAAGTACGCTGCTTACTTTATATACTTTTCAAACTTTATTTACTTTTTATACAAAAAAATCATGGCCCACTATCATACTTTAGGAACCATTCCCCATAAACGGCATACCCAGTTTCGTAAGCCCGATGGCGAATTGTATTCCGAGCAATTATTTTCAACTGAAGGATTCAGCAATGATTATTCAATTCTTTATCATACGCATCCGCCAACACAGATCATTAAAACTGATGAACCTGTAAATGTGCAACCCAGGATAGCAGAGGAAAAAATGCTTAAACACCGCAGCCTCGAAGGATTCAATATCAAACCTGAGAAAGATTACCTGCAAAGCCGTAAAGCAGTACTGGTAAATAACGATTGTCATATTGTACTGGCAGCGCCCCAGCAAAGTATGACGGATTACTTTTATAAAAATGCCGATGCAGATGAAATGATATTTGTGCATGAAGGCACTGGCGTTTTAAAAACGCAATATGGTAATCTTGATTTTGGGTATG
This sequence comes from Chitinophagales bacterium, assembly GCA_038257425.1. Lineage (GTDB taxonomy): Bacteria > Bacteroidota > Bacteroidia > Chitinophagales > Chitinophagaceae > Ferruginibacter. The sequence continues at coordinate 797 of JBBSJI010000142.1, read as the reverse complement.
GCGATTACCTGGTTATTCCAAGGGGTAGTATTTACCAAATTGAATTTGCAACAGAAAACAACAGGCTGTTCATAGTAGAATCATTCAGTCCTATCCGCTATCCAAAAAGATATGTGAGTAAACTTGGTCAGCTACTTGAGCACTCACCTTATTGCGAAAGAGATATACGTCAACCCAAAGACCTGCAAACCTTTGATGTAGCAGGTGATTATTTGATACAAACCAAGAAGAAAGGTATTTTATATGGCCTGCATTATGCTCATCATCCCTTTGATGTGGTGGGCTGGGATGGATGTTGTTATCCTTTTGCTTTTTCAATTCATGATTTTGAACCCATAACCGGCAGGGTACACCAGCCGCCGCCGGTTCATCAAACTTTCGAGGCCAATAATTTTGTGGTATGTTCATTTTGTCCAAGATTATTTGATTATCACCCGCAGGCAATACCAGCACCTTATAATCATAGTAACATTGACAGCGATGAAGTATTATATTATGTAGATGGAGATTTTATGAGCCGTAAACATGTTACCCGGGGTATGATCACTTTGCATCCTGCAGGTATTCCCCATGGCCCACATCCTGGGGCTGTTAAGAAAAGCATTGGTGCAAAAGAAACCAATGAACTGGCAGTAATGGTTGATACTTTTCATCCTCTGCAATTAACAGTAGAGGCTTTGGAAATAGAAAATGAAGGTTATGTAATGAGTTGGGCAGAGTAAGCAAAGAGATCAAAAGGGCAAAGAAGAACAAAGAGAAATACTATACCAAGTCTTTATTCTCTTTTTCTCCTTTGT
>JBBSJI010000141.1:0-5468 GCA_038257425.1 Chitinophagales bacterium | reverse complement strand
TTACCCCAGGAAAAACCTTTGTTCGCAGCCAGTAATTTTCAAAACAGTGATGAAGCCGCAGATGGAGATAACCTGGATCTGAGCAAACTGATCAACCTCCAATTAAATGAAATTGCCTCAAGAGGTACGGAAAGTGAGATAGTGTACATAATGGCAACAAACTCCCCCGATGCTTTAACGCTTAGCGGCCGATACGATGTAAAGGGGAATGATGTTGTTATAAGGGTCAGCATTAAGAAAAATAATGATACCAAATACCGCTTTGAAAAAAAAGGAACAAAACAAAACCTGAAAGAGCTGGTTGCTGACATCGTAAAAAAATCGTCAGCATGGGCTGCAACCAATAAATAATTATACCAATAGTTGGTATTGTAAGCTGCATTTTTAGGTATATCTTTTACTAATTTTACTAAATTTATGAGATGCTACTGAAGGCCATTCTTCCCTTCTATATTGTTTTTTTGCTATGCTGCAACCCATGCTTTGCACAGCCAAAACTAATGCTGCCCATTGGCCATACAAATGAAGTGAATACAGCTGTATTCAGCCCAGACGGGAAATGGATCGTTACTTCCTCAAAGGATAATACTGGCCGTATATGGGATGTGGAGAGTGGTAAACTGCTTACCAATTTAACGGGCCATGTACAATCAGTGCAATCAGCCACATTTAGTCCAGATGGAACCAGGGTGGTTACTTCCTCAAAAGATAATAGCGCAAAAATATGGGATGCCATATCAGGTAAATTTTTGTTTGACCTGAATGGCCGTAAGAAAAATGTAAACACAGCCGTGTTTAGCCCTGATGGAAAAAGAATTGTAACTGCCTGTGATAAAAGAGCTGCAGAGATCTGGAATGCAGTAACCGGGAAATGGATAGTTACTTTATACCACAGTCAAATTGTTAATACGGCCGTATTTAGTGCCGATGGTAAAAAGATCGTTACCACCTCCAACGATAATACGGCAAAGATCTGGACCGCCGATAGTGGCAAGCTGCATGTAGAACTGAAGGGCCATCTTAAATCAGTAAAGTCCGCCGCATTCAGCCCCGACGTAAAATTTGTTGTAACTGCTTCGGATGATAATACGGCCAGGATATGGAATGTTGATAACGGGAAGCTGCTGTTTGAATTAACCGGCCATAATAAAAATGTAAGGTCGGTGGTTTTCAGTCCTGACGGAAGGCTTGTTGTAACCGCTTCGGATGACAAGACCGCCCGAATATGGGATGTAAAAACGGGAAAAGAATTATTTGTATTGGCAGGTCATGCCAAGGATGTAAATGCTGCTGAATTCAGTGCGGATGGGAGGTATATAATAACAGCTTCAAAAGATAAGACCGCCATAACCTGGGATGCGAAGACAGGCAAACAACTGGCCGAATTTGCAGGGCATAAGGGTAGTATAACAACTGCGGAATTTAATCACAGTGGCAATCTTATTGTAACAGCTTCTGAAGATAATACAGCAAGGATATGGGATGCGAAAACCGGAAGGTTGCTGGCTAATTTAACCGGGCATACCAATGATATAAAAACGGCAGCATATTCAGGAGATGGCAAACGCATAGTCACTTCTTCAAAGGATAATGCAGTAAGAATATGGGATGCAGAAAATGGTAAACTGCTTACCAATATCAATGGGTATACTTATGCTGTGAACCTGGCCATGTTCAGTGCTGATGGTAAACGGGTAGTTACAGCATCTGATGATAAGACAGCCAGGGTATGGGATGCAGAAAGCGGCAAAGAACTAGCCATTTTATCGGGTCACAACCGAAAAGTGAATACAGCGATTTTAAGTGTTGATGGTAAAAGAATTGTTACAGCATCTGATGATAACACGGCAAAACTATGGGATAGCGAAACCGGTAAACTGCTGGCAACCCTTGCAGGCCATAGCAAGGATGTGAACTCGGCAACTTTCAGTAATAATGGTAAATGGATATTGACCACATCAAATGATATAACCGCAAGGATATGGCATGGCGATAATGGCCGGTTAGTTGCAGTATTAACCGGGCATACCAAAGCTGTTAAAGCTGCAGCATTCAGTAATGATGGAAAATATGTTGCTACTGCTTCGGATGATAAAACAGCAAAAATATGGGATACAGAAACCGGCAGGTTAATGCTCACTTTAACCGGGCATACCAAGGATGTGAGCGCTGTAGCTTTTAGTAATGATGGAAAAATGCTGGTTACTGCTTCTGATGATAAGACAGCAAAAATATGGAATGTTGAAGACGGTAAAATGCTTGCAGAACTAACAGGCCATTTAAAAGAAATTAATTCTGCGGTATTCAATGCCGATGCCAGCCGGGTAGTTACTTCATCTGCCGACAGAACAGCAAGGGTATGGAATACAGAAACTGGAAAATTAGTCCACATTTTATATGACCATTCCAAAGAAATAAAAACAGCTGTGTTTAGCAGCGATTGCAGCCGCATCGTTACAGCCTCCAAAGACAATACGGTTATGCTATGGAATGCTGAAAGTGGAAATCTTATTGCTACGATCACAGGCCATAACGATGATGTGGTATCCGCTTTGATGAGTGCTGATGGGAAGCGAATTGTTACCGCATCGCTTGATGGAACTTCAAGGATATTGGATGCAGCAAATGGAAATTTACTTGCTGCATTAACCGGCCATACAAAAGATGTAAGATCAGCCGTATTCAGTGTCGACGGAAAACAAATGATCACTTCTTCAGATGACAGGACTGCAAGGATATGGGATGTTGAAACCGGTAAACTTAAAACCATATTGATCGGTCATTCAGATATTATCAGGTCGGCTGTATTTAATGCAAATGGAAAACAGGTGCTTACTGCTTCAAATGATAATACAGCAATCATCTGGGATGTTGAAACCGGTAAACAGCTTCATATTTTTAAAAGCCATAAGACTTTTATTAATGCAGCAGCTTTCAGCCCTGATGAAAAATCTATAGTAACTGCTTCAATTGACAGAACTGCGATCATCTGGGATATAGCAAGCGAAAAACCAATCCATATTTTAAAAGGGCATACTGATTACGTGAATACAGCCTTGTTCAGCAATGACGGCAAACTGCTGGTCACTGCCTCCAATGATGACAGTGCAAGGATATGGAATGTTGAAACCGGGAACCAGCTTTATGTTTTAGCCGGGCATAGGGATAATGTAAATATGGCTTCATTCAGCAGTGACGGTAAACAGGTTGTAACAGCATCAGCTGATAATTCAGTTAAGATATGGGATGCTGGAAATGGGAAATTAATTTCTTCTCTTGAAGGACATACAGATGATATTAAAACAGCAGTATTCAATGATGCCGGAAATAAAGTATTAACAGCATCATGGGATAATACCAGTAAAATATGGGATGTAAAAAAAGCGAAACCCCTGTATACATTTTTTGCGGTTGATAGCACCGATTACCTGGTGCTTGATGAACAGGGCCGATATGATGGTACGGAAGGAGCACGCAGGCTGCTTTATTTTACCTGTGGTACAGAGATCATTGAGCTGGACCAGCTGAAAGATAAATTGTGGAAACCTGACCTGGCATACCGCATCAATGTAAGCGAAGAGATAAGTACCAAAACCCTGGCCGATCTGGATATCTGCGACCTGTTGCCTGTTACACAAACAGTACAGGCAAATGCAACCGGGTACCGTTATAAGATCACCCCACGCAGGGGCGGACTGGGCGAAGTGGTACTAATGGTAAACGGTATTCAAGCCAGCAAATACAAAGCAGAACAATTAAAAAAGGCCGGCTCTTATTATGAATTGAATGTAAAAAAATCAGAACTCGAAAAACTCTTCATTGCCGGGCAGGATAATCCTGTTACCATAAAAGCGTACACATTAAATAAAGCCTTTTCTTCCCGGGGGCTTGTTGTTAATGAAGACAGGACCAAAGTGCCCGCTCCTCATCCTAACCTGTATGCGGTAATGGTTGGTGTTACCGATTATAAAGGAGATGAACTTGACCTCAAATATGCCAGTAAAGATGCCAACGATATTTCCAAAGCCTTGGCAAATGCGGCACGTAAATTATTAAACTCCGGTGTTGATGAACATGTTTTCATCTATAACCTTACTTCAGATAAAGAGCGTTACCAGTTGCCTGAAAAGAACAGCATAAAAAAATTGCTGCAGGAAATAGGCAAAAAAGCAAAGGCAAATGATATACTGCTTATCTTTTTTGCCGGGCATGGTATCATGACAGGCGAGGCTGATCAAAAACAATTTTATTTTTTAACTGCCGATGCTTCTTCTTTTTCCGGCGGTAATGAAATGAAGGATGTTGGTATCAGCATGACCGAATTAACGGAATGGATAAAGCCTCAAAATATCCAGGCACAAAAACGGATTCTCATTTTTGATGCCTGCAACAGCGGGCAGGCTATCAGCGATTTTGTAAAAATGGGAACAGGTAGCCAGAAATATGTTGCTGCCAGGAGCGATGATAAAGCACAGCAGATAAAAGCCATTGATAAACTGAATGAGAAGTCAGGGTTATTTATTCTATCTGCATCTGCCAGCAACCAGAGCGCTTATGAAATGGGAAGGTACTCGCAGGGATTGCTTACCTATTCTTTGCTAAAGGCCATTAAGCAGCAGCCGGATATTTTGGAAGATGGAAAATACCTGGATGTAGGCCGCTGGTTCAGGGCTGCAGAAAAAACAGTTACTGAAATTTCAAAAGAGAGTGGTACCAGGCAGGATCCGCAGATCGTTACCAATACCAATTTTAATATTGGACAAATTGATGATGAGGTAATGCAAAATATTGCCTTACCTCAGGAGAAACCCTTATTTGCCGGAAGTAATTTCCAGAACAATAACCGGCAGATTGCTGATGATGACCTGGAGTTGGGAAGGCTCATCAATGCTCAGTTGAGCGACCTGGCATCCAGGGGAACGGAAGCTGCTATTATTTACAACCCTTCAGTAAATTTTAAAGACAGCTATACCTTATCCGGCGGGTATGATATAAATGATGATAGTGTTACCGTAACGATCAATATAAAGCAGAATAAAGTGCTTAAAAACAAATTTGAATTAACTGGTACAAAAAATAAGCTGAATGAACTTGCTGAAGCAATCGCAGATAAAGCCATGTTATTTGTAAAACAATTCTAAAACAACAATGCGTAAATTATTTCTTTTAGCATTATTGATAGCTCCCTTATTGCTGAGGAGTCAGCAGGCAAAACTTATTCTACCTGTTGCCCATACCAATAAACTGGAAGACATCACAGTAAGCCAGGATGAAAAATATATGGCTTCGGTTGACCTTGACGGCGTGATCAAATTCTGGGAAGTATCAACGGGTAAATTATACCAGACATTTTCTCATGCCAGCGCAGGCAGTGTTGTTATCAGCAGTAACAACCGGTATGTAATTTCTGCCAGCCTCGATCAGTCATTAAAAGTTTGGGATGTGGAGAGCGGCCAGTTATTTAAAAC
>JBBSJI010000140.1:0-5548 GCA_038257425.1 Chitinophagales bacterium | reverse complement strand
CAGCAGAAGCAGATACAGCTTCTATATTGAACACCCAGGCACCGTTCAATTGCAGCACTTTTTCACCGATGGTTAGCTTTACATTTTGTGAATCGCCATAGATACCTCCACCGCCACCCGTATCATCTATCCTTACTGCAATGGTATTTTTTCCTTCTTTTAAAATACCTGCCGGCAATAAATATTTACGGGCAATGTTATATCCTTTTGTTTCGCCAATTTGTTCTCCGTTAACATATGTTTCATCATTGTCATCAATCATCGCTAATTCCAGCACTGCAGGCTTTCCGGCATCTTGTGTGGATATCGTAATATTTTTTCTAAGCCACACAATACCATCAAAACTACCTGGCTCTTGCTGCTCCCAAAGGCCTGGCACCTGCATTGTATGCCAGGCTGCATCATTATAGCCGGGTGATTTCCAGGTGGAAATTTCATTGGCTGTTACGATTTGTTTTCCACGAATGGTCTGTATTTTTTCATTTGCTTTTTCTTTTTGCATTCTTAGATATTCTACCTGCGATACAGCAGGCATTGCAGCAAGTGGTTCCTTAAAATCAGGAACTGTTTCAAATGCCGCCCTGCTTGTCCAGGACTCTACCTGTGTGCCGCCCCATGAGGTATTGATTAAACCAATGGGTACATTCAATTCTTTGTATAGGCTTCTTGCAAAAAAATAAGCCGTTGCAGAAAAAGCGGCCGCATTTTTTGGAGTACAAACTTTCCAGCTACCACCGGATAACGTTTTTTGTGGAGTTAGTGATGTAGTTTTTGGTACAATAAACTGGCGTATGGCAGGGTACCCGGCCGCGGCTATTTCTGCTTTGTAATTGTTGATGTAGCCCCAATCTCCAATCGCCATTTCCATATTTGACTGGCCACTGCATACCCACACGTCGCCCATTAGAACATCTTTTATCACAATGGTATTTTTTCCTTTTACCGTTAGGGTATAAGGCCCGCCTGCATTTTCGGGTGCCAAATCAATTTCCCATTTACCAGCCTTATCTGCAATAGCAGTTTTACTTTGTTTATTAAACAGCACTGTCATTTTTTCTTTGGGTGATGCCCATCCCCACACAGGTATTTTATGATCCCGTTGCAGCACCATGCCATCACTAAAAAAAGGAGGAAGCGTTATTTGTGCTGTAATGCACGAGACCGACTGAAGAAATAAAATCAAAAAAAATAGTTTTCTCATTGCTGTAAAAAATTTACCTGTTGCAAATGTTTAGAATTAACCAGTGTGAAAAATAACTCATTTAAAAACAAAAAAGGCTCTGCAGATGAGAACCTTTTTTTGTATACTAAACGACTGCTTGCTTGAGAATCTTAAAATGATACTATCAGTATCTAAATATTAGTAACCAGGGTTTTGTTTAACATTGGGGTTAACATCAATTTCTGCATTTGGAATGGGGAAATTCAAATGCTTAGGTAATTGAAGAGAAAGTTGCGATACATTAGAACTCATATAAGCATTGTTGAGAGCTATGGCTCCCCCTAACTGCCATCTTCTTAAATCTGGCCATCTTTGCCCTTCACCTGCCAATTCTAATAACCTTTCATTGTTTATCCATCCAAAAATTACAGTTTTACTTGTTTCAGTAACAGACCTGTCGGCAGGAAAGGTGCCACCAGCAACCATATTTCTTGCCCTTGCTCTAACATCGTTTATTAGTTGAATAGCCTCCGAAGTTGAACCCCCGGAACCCAGGATAGCTTCTGCCTTCAAAAGTTTAATATCTGCAAAACGCAGGAGCCTGTAATTATTGATGGATGCTGGCTGCCAGCCCTGTGAGTTTTGATTGCGTAAAGCATATTTGTTCACATTTCTGTTTGCAGGATTCAATGTAAGCGCTTTTCTGGGATCGTCATTATCAAAAGCAGAGGCTAATTTCTGCGTGGCAAAAAAACGGGAGTTGCCATATAGCTCCTGATCTGTATAATAATTCCAGGCGATAGACAAGTTGCCAATGGCATTGTCAAAATCATTGGGTAGCCAGATGTTGTTGCCTCCAGATGCATTTGCAGCCTGGAATTCAAATAAAGATTCTTGATTATTTTCTGTATCCCATGCAAAATTATCATCAAACTTTGCAGTTAGGGACAAACCAGCAATACTATTAAAAGCTGCAATCGCAGTTGTATAATCTGCAACACTATTGGTAGCAGAAGCTTTAAAAACCAGGCACTTTCCTAAAAAACCATAAGCGGCATTTTTGGTAGCCCTGCCTTTGTAAGTATTATTCCATGAAGCAGGTAATTTTGCTGCAGCATCCGTAAAATCCTTTATTGCTTGTTCTAAAAGCTGTGTACCACTAGTACTGGGGGGAGTAAATTGGCTATTTGCTGTTACCCTTTCGTTGGCAAGAGGAGCAGTACCAAAATAGTTCCACAAATAATAGTAAGCGAATCCTCTTAAAAACAGCGCCTCCCCGGTATGAAAATCTTTTAACCCGGCGGTAGTATAAATACCTGGAGCAACTGTGGCAGTTTTTTCCATTACTACATTAGCCCTGGCAATTAACTGGTAAAGTGATTTATACAAATCTGTAATTCTTCCACTGCTCGGCTGCAGCGAGCCAAAAATTTCAAACTCTTCATTTCCGTTATTTGTTGTTATATCGTCACCTGGCAACAAGTAAACAGGCATCAAAGTACTACCGGGCCCTGCAGAATAACTGGTGGTTACCCAGCCATAGAAGTCTGACAGTTTTGCATAACTTCCAATCACAGACCTTGTAAACTCCCCTTCCGTAGAAAAATAGGTGGCCTCGGTGGGTGATCTTGGAAGTAAATCAAGTTTATTTTTATTGCAGCCTAAATTACTAAGAGCCACCACTACAACAACTGCTACTGTATATTTTGATAATTTATTTTTCATACCTTAATTTTTATTGTTTTAAAAAGTAACGTTCAAGCCGGCCAAAGTTTGCCTGGTTGGTGGCAAAAATTCATTCTCAGGATCCAACCCAGAATATTTAGTGATGGTGAACACGTTTACGGCACTAACATAAAAGCGTAAATTTTGGATGAACTTGGCTTTTGTAAGTAATTGCTTTGGTAAAGTGTAGCCTATCTGTATATTTTTTAAACGCAGGTAGGCAGCACTTTCAACATACCTCGAAGAAAACCTGTTAGTAGAAGCAGGATCTCCGAACACAGCTCTTGGCATTGTCGAAGAAGGCTTATCAACGGTCCAGCGATCAAGCGTAGTAGCAAATTGGTTTGCCGGCCCACCCATACCTTCTAAACCCGCCCGTATGTAGTTGTACTTTTGTACATCTCCCACACCTTGAAGGAATACATTTACATCAAAACCTTTATAATCTGCACCAAAAGAAAAACCATAATAATACCCGGGAATAGTTTTGCCGAGGTAAGTGCGGTCGCTACTATTTATTAGGCTGTCTGCACCCGGTCTGAATTGTTCTTTTGAATTACGGGGGTTACCGTTAACATCTTGAAAATACATATCACCTGGCTTATACTGATAACCTAAGGCTACGTTTGAACTACTTTGGCCAATATTCACATCCGCATTTCTTTTTCTCCAGGCATCAATTTCTGCCTGGTTCTGAAAAACACCGCCCGTTTTGTATCCCCACAAATAAAACATAGAATAACCTTCCTCAATTCTTCCACCCGAGCCACCTATGGGCGTGCCCCCATTTAGTTTTAAGACCTTATTATTTACAGTAGTAAGATTTGCAGAGGCATTAAAATTTACATTGCCAAATTTTTCGTTGTAAGATAATTGTAACTCTATCCCTTTATTTCTAACAGTTGCCACGTTCAAGTCTGCATTATCCTGGATACCTGTATTAGGCGGCAGTGCTACGTTCTGAATAATATCATAAGTAACTTTATTGTAGTATTCAGCAGTAAAGTTTACCCGGTTGTTAAACATAACGGCGTCAAAACCAAAACTGCTTGTTTTAACTTTTTCCCAGGTAAGTGTTGTATTAGCAAAACCCGGTAAAGCTGCACCTAAAAACGGAGTGCCGACACCATTGCCGTTACCAGAACCAAATGAATAGTCTGGAGAACCTGACACAGTTGTTAGGAATTTGTAATAGCCGGCAGATTGAAAATTACCAAGTTTTCCCCAGCCGCCCCTTAATTTTAAATCATCAAGGAATTTAATTTTTGGAAAAAACTTTTCGCCGCTTATTCTCCATGCTGCTGCAAAAGAAGGAAAGGTTTGAAATTTATTTTGAGGAGACAATCTGGATGAACCATCTCTCCTCATAGTTCCATCAAAGTAATATTTGTCTTTGAATTTGTAACTTACCCTGCCCATATAACCAATTAATACATCTTCTTGTAAAATGCCTGAAAAACCATTCACATTTGGGGGACGATTGCTAATAGACCAGTATTGGGGATTTATAAAATTAACCTGGCCACTTAAGTCAGACACGTACCACCTACCTGTTTGTTCTGAACCAGAAAGCACTACATCTACATTATGATCCCCCAAAAAAGTGCGGTTGTAATTAATAGTAACTTCTTTGTTCAAATTAGTAGTACGGGTATTTCTTTCTCCCAAACTACCTTTGGCAAAGGGATCTTGGGTGGCACCAAATGGATTACCCACCGGCTGCTTAAACCTCCAACTGTCATTATCCTCAAATTCTTTACGAAAGTTAAGATAATAGTTTCCGCTTAGCGATCCCTTAATTCTCAAACCAGTAAGGGGCTCTATTTGAACATACACATTACCCAATAAATTTTGCATATCATATGACCTTTTGTTTAAAGACTGCAGAGCAAAAGCATTGTATCTTGTTTGTTGCCCCCACAAAAGTCTGGAGCCTGCTGCATCAAAAATAAACGGTGCCCCGGGTGCAAGTTTTGTTGGATCATAGGCTGGATTAGGAATTAAATTTCCTGCACCAGTTGGCGCAAAACCTGTTCTATCATCTTTATCATAAAATGGCTGGAAAGGAATTGTGGACATCATATCAGTCAAACTGGCATTGGTATTTTCCAACGCATTTTGAGATACTAAACGCACATTTAGACCTGCAGATACATATTTTGAAATTCTGGAGTCGATATTTGAGACTACTGAAAAACGTTGCAGTTCATTGGCTTTAAGAGGACTTTCCGTTTTAGCATATCCGCCCGAAAAATAATAGGTGGTAGCATCGGAACCGCCAGAAACCTTAACATTGTAGTCCTGGAGAGGTGCGTTTTTATTAAGCAGTTCATTTTGCCAATCATAAGTGGGTGCATTGCCTGCATATAGGCTATTGCTTTCATCGTATCGGGGCCCAAACTTTTGTGCAAATGTTGTATTAGCGTCTGGATTATTTGCATAGGCCTCTTTTAACAAAGAAAAATACTGTTGAGTATTAAGGACTCTCTGAGTTTTGGCGAGGTTTTGAACACCATAAGAAGAAGTAAATTCAACCCTAGCTCTACCAGTTTTTCCTTTTTTTGTCGTGATTAAGATTACTCCGTTTGAGGCCCTTACCCCATAAATAGCTGCTGCGGAGGCATCTTTCAAAACTGTCATTGATTCAATATCCGCAGGATT
>JBBSJI010000139.1:0-5580 GCA_038257425.1 Chitinophagales bacterium | reverse complement strand
GGTGTTTTCGGTAATATGGGTTCCCTCAATTTTAAAGCTATCAACATGATAGCCGATAAATGTTGTTGAGACCTTTGCACCAGGTACCACCATCGGGTTGGTGTAAATAGATACGATCTTTCCCTTCCTGTATTTCCCATCCCGGCCTAAGCAACCTGTTCCAAAATCAATGGTAACAGTTTTAGGGAAAACATGGGGGATGTTTGGCACAACAGTGATGGTAAAGCAACGGGCTGTATTGCTGGTGATACTGCCCAGTTCAAATAACCCGGATACATTAGCGCTAACGCCAAGATCTTCGCCAACCTGGCTGCTGTTCATACTGGCAGTAATGTTAAATACATCATCAAATTGAGCTTCTGCTTCAGCTTCCTGGGCCGATACTACCTGCGTAGCTGCAAGTTCTGTCGCTTCTGTTTCAGTAGTAGCATTAATGCTGCGTTCTTTTTGGCAACTAAAAAGTGTAAGGGTTCCCATAAAGCATAATGCCAGGAACCATGTGGAGAGGTTTAAAGTCTTTTTCATAAAGTAATTTTTTAAAAAGGTGAATAAAACGAACATGCGTATGACCCAGCTCCGGTAACATAGTTTAAAGAATCGTTAAATTAATTTTAAGCATTTTTGTATTTCAAAATATAAATATGATAGTAGACAGTCATTGTCATTTATACCTGGATGAGTTTAAAAAAGATATTGATGAAGTAATTAAAAGAGCAGAAGCTGAGGGTGTAAATAAATTTTACTTACCTGCTATTGACAGTGCTGAAATTGAAAATATATTTTTACTGGAAAAAAAATTTCCCGGCAAATGTATTGCGATGATGGGCCTGCATCCCTGCTCGGTAAAAGCAAATTATAAGGATGAACTGGCTATTGTCAGCGACTGGCTGAGTAAAAGAAAATTTGCAGCCGTTGGTGAGATTGGGTTGGATTTTTATTGGGATAAGACCTTTGTAACCCAGCAATATGAGGCTTTCAGGCAGCAGATCGATCTGTCTCTTCAATATAATTTGCCAATTGTGATCCATACCCGTAATGCCATGAAGGAAACGATTGATGTTGTAAAAGAGTTCGTGCCAAAAGGAGTGTATGGTATTTTTCATTGTTTTGGAGGAAGCGTTGAAGATGCTAATGAAATTATTAAAGCCGGATTTTTTTTAGGGATAGGAGGTGTGCTTACTTATAAGAAATCAGGATTGGATGAAGTTTTAAAAAGTATTGATCTGAAGTATATGGTGCTTGAAACAGACTCACCCTATTTAACGCCGGTACCTTTCAGGGGAAAGCGTAATGAAAGCAGTTACTTAAAATATATTGTTGAAAAACTTGCTGAGATAAAGAATATTTCTATAGAAGAGGTAGCGTCTGTCACAACTGCCAATGCCCAAAAAATATTCGGGTTATAAGTGCTGAAACTGTATTTTTGCCACCCGGCAAAAAAGGAGACTTGTCCGAGTGGCTGAAGGAGCACGCTTGGAAAGCGTGTGTAGGGGCAACTCTACCGAGGGTTCGAATCCCTCAGTCTCCGCTAAATCTTCATTGTTTTAGCAATGAAGATTTTTTTTATTCCAACACTTTCTCCATAAAAGTGCTTCTGGAACCTTTTATTAAAATGCTGGTATTATTAAAATGCTGATTTTTAAACCAATCTTTTGCCTGTTCTGAATTTTCAAAATTCAAAAAATTATGCTTCGTTTTATTGAAATCACCTCCAACAAGTACCACATTTTTCCAGATATATTTATTTATCAGGTCTACCAGGTTCTGGTGTTCCTCAATACTGTGAGCGCCTAATTCCATCATGCCACCCAATACCAGGATTTTATCTGCAGCTTCCATTTTCGAAAAATTCTCTATGGCAGCTTTCATACTGCTTGGATTTGCATTATAAGCATCTAAAATAATATTGTTGCTGTCTTTTTTAATTAGCTGAGATCTGCTGTTAGCGGGCATATAATTTTCCAATGCCTGTTTTATTTTTTCATGCGGCACCTTAAAATGTGTACCTATCGCTACAGCCAATAAAACATTGGGTAGGTTATACTCTCCAATAAGGTTTGTTTTAATTGTATCGATCTCTATGCCTGAGTTTATAGATACTTCTAAAAAATTGCTGCTGTTTTTTACTGTACCGGTAATATCAGCATTATGTGTTCCATACTTCATTACAGCAGGTATCTCTTTACTCATGTCTTGTAAATAATCATAGTCCCACATAACAAATGCAGTTCCGTTATTTCCCCTTAAATAACCAAACAGTTCTCCTTTTCCTTTGCGTATACCTTCTTCTCCTCCAAAGCCCTCTAAATGGGCTTTACCGCAGTTTGTAATTACTCCGTAAGTAGGCATTGTGTATTTACAATATCCTTCAATTTCTTTTTGATGATTTGCGCCCATTTCAATAATGACTATTTCGGCATCATCTTTAATCTTTAAAATAGTTAATGGTATTCCTATATGATTATTCAGGTTGCCTTCGGTTGCGTAAGTTTTATATGTTGTTGATAAAACCGCATGCATTAATTCTTTCGAAGTTGTTTTTCCATTGCTGCCGGTAACTGCAATAAAAGGAATGGATTTATTTAACTGCAGGCGGTGATATAAGGCCAGGTCTTGTAAAGTTTTTAATGTATCATCTACCTTTACAATTCTTTCATCTCCTTCAGTTGATCCTTCATCAACAATTGCATATACGGCGCCGGCAGTCAATGCTTGTTTGGCAAATTGATTACCATTAAAATTGGGGCCTTTCAATGCAAAAAACAAATCGTCTTTTTTTATCTTCCTGGTATCGGTTTGTATAGATGGGTGCTTGAGGTATAAATTATATAATTCGGATATTTGCATGCTTCAAAATTAGTGGAGATGTGTGGAATAACAGAAAATAAAAAGCCCCCCTGACACAGGGAGGCTTTTTAAAAATATAGAAAAATTTATTTTTTCTTTTTGCCCTTACGGGAGTTTTGCTTACGCTTACCAAAGATATTACCTTCTTTAAATCCTGGCCCTTCAGGAGGGCCTAAATAAGTTTGAGCACAACGGAAACCTACCGTACTTGCGGCCTGATCTTCCTGCATGAATCTGCGTGTACCTGGAGATAACCAATATGGCCTGTCATTCCAGCTTCCTCCTTTAATAACCCTTGACTCGTCACTAATCAATGAAGTGATGCCATATCCATAAGTAACACCACTTGCAGAGTCACCATCAAGGTAGTTGATCACGTCATTTTTTTGATAATTGGAACGGTTTGTAACTTCTTCATCAGAAATATCCACTTTTTTCAAACGGCCCATGCTATCTCTTTCATATTCACCGCCTGAGTTTTTATAATACCGTTGAAACTTATTTCCACGGAAATAGTTGAAATCTTCTCCATCAGAAGGAGTCATTGGCCTGTAAACGTCTTTTACCCACTCACTCACATTACCACTCATATTATATAAACCAAACGCATTTGGATAGAATGATTTGATATTTCCTGGTATGGCAGCACGGTCATTTAAACCTCCTGCTATACCCATATTATCACCACTACCACGCTTGAAGTTAGCTAAGAATTTACCCTGCCAGCTTCCGCGGCGATTATCACGCAATCCATTTGGGTTATGGCTCCATGAATAAATTTGTTGATTTGAGAACAATTCTTCTCCCGATTTCTTTTCACTTTTACGTGGATTTGGATTTTGAGCCAACATACCATAAGCAGCATATTCCCACTCAGCTTCGGTAGGCAGGCGGTATCCCATATTTAAAATACCATCATCCATACGTACAGTTGACCTTGGCTTACCATTCACATCCTTTAAGTCTGATTTTTTAGGTTTATTTCTTCCCTGGATCATGTCAGGAGACATTAGGTAGGTTTCTGTATTAAAAGAACCGTCTGCACCTGCACCTTTCATTTCCCTTTTAATGGCATCTTTTTTAAGATAACCTTTGTTTTGAAGGATCAGTTCATTAACCCTATCTGTTCTCCAGATACTGAAATCATGAGCCTGGCGCCAGCTTACGCCTACTACAGGATAATAATTGTATGAGGGGAAACGGAAATAATATTCAACGTATGGCTCATTATAAGCCAATTCTTCACGCCAAACCAAGGTGTCTGGCAATGCTTTATTCAAAATATTTGTATCGTTTGAAAATGTATTTTCCAGCCAATACAGGTATTCACGATAGTGTACATTGGCAACTTCAGTTTCATCAATGAAGAATGAAGGAACCGTAATACGGCGGGGAACATTATTCCAATCACCCATTACATCTTCATCTTTGGCTCCCATTACAAATGAGCCTCCCTGAACAAAAACCAGTCCAGGGCCAGCTTTGGGGTACTTAACTTTGGCAACATGGAAATTCCCCATGTTTTTATCATCGTAATTCCAGCCTGTAGCCGATGATTTGCTGTTCTTTTTGCCAAAAATTTGCCCTCTTTTACATGCGCTTAAAGAAAGTGCAGCAATTACAAGGATAAATGCATTTTTACCAGAAAATAGTTTAATCATGTTCATTCGTTTATCGTATTGTTTTAACGAAAGGTTTTCTTAATTATTGTATGTGAGGTTACACCGGTTGCGAATATAAAGACTTTAGGTGAATTTGAATTATTTCCTTGAGTTTTTTTAAAGTTAAATCTACTGAAACTCAATTTTAGAAAAAATTCGGTAAAATGAATGATAAATGGGTTTTAAAAACATACTTTAATTTGTTATCGTCCAGTCCAAATTAATAAGAAAGTATTGGATTATATTGATGTTTACATGATCTTCATATCTACAAAACTTACATTTTTGATTTGGTTTTCACTTTCATGGAACGGAACCTCACAAGAAAAATTAAAATTTATACTGAATGAGTATTTGGAATTATAAGTATATCATTTCTTAAAATAAGTTAGCTCTCCCATAAATTCATATAAAACGCTGAAAGCCCTTTCTGTATTAATATGTATCAAAATATTGTATTTAGGTTTATGAAGTGTACAAATCGAAAACCACTTTACCAATACAACGGATATTGAAAAATAAGTTTATTTTTTTGGTTAATATAAACAAGAGTTTTAATCTTGCATACAATTAAGAACAAACGATTTACGTTTATTTAATTGAAAATTATTTTTTTAATTTGGGAATTGATTATGTATCTTGAAAAATAAACAGGAAAGATTTAAATTGTTTGAGCAAGATGAAGCCGGGGTGTGATGGATTGCAATAAATACTTATTTCTGCTCGTTATTGGGAAGTAATGATACATAACTCAAGAAAATCAGGTCTTTAATACTTAATAATTGAGATTATTGTTGCCAGAGGTATTGTTCTGAATAAAAAAGCCATTATCTTTGAAAAACGTTCTATTTTATGTTTTTTTTAACAAGATTTTATAATTTAGTTGTTCATTTCAATAAAACTATTATTTTTACAACATAATACAACCATTAAACTTAACGCTTATAGAGGTAAGTCTACCTAACCAAGACAAAATCAAAACGCATGAAAAAAGTAACTTTGAAACTAACTGCCTTAGTTATGTTACTGGGAGGAACAATAACTGTATCTTATGCCCAGAACAAAATAAACG
>JBBSJI010000138.1:0-5583 GCA_038257425.1 Chitinophagales bacterium | reverse complement strand
TGGATGCCATGCCCTTGCCTGTAGTAGCTTTGATTCCCATCGTTTTGTTTCCCTTACTTAATGTGATTTCTATAAAAGAAGTAACAAAGTCCTATGCCGATTCCATTATCTTTTTATTTATGGGCGGATTTTTTATTGGCATCGCCATTGAAAAATGGAACCTGCACAAACGTATTGCATTGGGCATTATTAATATCACCGGTACCAATGGCAACCGCATTATTTTGGGATTTATTATTGCCACCGGTTTTTTAAGCATGTGGCTGAGTAATACTGCTACTACCATGATGATGTTCCCCATTGCCATGTCTGTTATTCATGTAATTACAACACACAATAAAGAAAGTACCGGCGTTAAGAATTTTTCACTGGTGCTCATGCTCTGCATTGCGTATGCATCAAACTTTGCACTGGGCACCATCATTGGCACGCCGCCCAATGTGGCCTATGTAAGTTATATACAGGAAAAATTCAGCTATACAATTGGTTTTACCGACTGGATGATCGTGTTCACCCCGCTTACCATTATTTTACTTTTTATGCTGTATTGGGTAATGGTAAAACTATTATTCCCCAACAGGATAAAAAACAGTGTGGAAGGAAAAGCCTTTATTAAAACAGAATTGAAGGCGCTGGGCAAATTATCAGCACCAGAAAAAAGAGTGTTAATGGTTTTTATTTGCACTGTTTTTTTATGGATCGCAAAGGATCTCATCAACAGCATACAAAAAACCATTGTACTCGATGATACCATCATTGCCATGACCGGTGCCATTAGTTTATTCATTATTCCATCAGGAAATAAAACCAAAGCAAGAGAAGAAAGATTATTAGACTGGCCCGATACCGGCAAAATGGCCTGGGGCATATTACTTTTATTTGGTGGCGGTATTGCACTGGCAAAAGCTTTGGAAGATGCAAAACTGATGGACCAGTTGGGAACTTATATTGCTTCTTATGCAACCGGCAATGTTTTTATAATGATCCTCGTTGTTACAACGATCTCTGTTTTTTTAAGCGAGGTAATGAGCAATGTAGCGCAGGTGATCGTTATGGCACCGGTAATTTCTGCAGTGGCAGTGGCGCTTCATATGGATCCGCTGCTGCTGGGTATTCCGATGACGCTGGGGGCAAGCTGTGCAGGCATGTTGCCGATGGGCACACCTCCTAATGCTATAGTTTTTGCAAGTGGGCACATAAAATTAAAAGATATGATCAAGGCAGGGTTTGTACTTAACATCATCTGCATCATTTTAATTACATTGTTCTGCTGGCTGTTGCAGCCGATGATCATGCGGTTGATGTAAATTAAAGTCAGGAGATTATTTATGCAAAAACCCTTTGTGTTCTTCATGGTAAAAGAGTAGCGTTTCAGCTTTAGTCTTATTTGAACCACATAGAATGATAGAAAACATAGGTTTCCGCATAGAGCTATGTGTATTTCTATTGTTTCTTATGTTCCTATGTGTTTCAAGTTGATATCAATTACCTTTTTTAGTATTCTCCAAAAAATCTTTTATCCCCTGCACTATCTTATCAGCGATCTGCTGCTGAAATCCTTCATCTAATATTTTCGCTTCCTCTTCGGGACTGCTGAGGAACAAGGTTTCTACCAAAGCATTGGGATATTCTGTAGGGCTGTTGAGCATAAAATTAAAACTGCCGTTATTGCCCTGGTCTTTCAAACCCAGTTCCAGCATACGTTTGTGAATGGCATTGCTTAACCCTTTAAAACCTATATAGCGGTAAAAACTGCTGGTTCCTGTAACCCTGATGGGATCTGAGGAAGAATTCAAATGAATGCTGATGAGCAGGTCGGGCATGCTATCCCTGTAAAATAATATACGGTCCTTATTCTCAACAAATTTTTCCGTTGTTCTTGTCATGATCACTTTTGCACCCTGCTGCTCCAAAGCTTTCTGCAGTTTTAAGGATATAGCCAGCGTTATCATTTTTTCTGATGAGCCGGTAGGCCCGCCGGCACCGGTGTTGCTGCCACCATGTCCGGCATCTACAGCAATGGTTAAATTTTTCAGCGATAAATTTTCCGGCTGCCGTTTTATTTTTATCACCAGCGCATTGCCTTTGTAATAAATGCTATGCCCCCAATGCTGTGCATGCTTTAATTCGATGGTGATCCTGAACACTTCATCTTCTACCTGCTCATAAAAAACATTTTTTATTTCCTTTGTGTTTTCCAGTTGCGCTATCCAGTTGGTATTATTGGTGGCGCCAAAAACATCAACAACAATTTTAGCAGGATCAATTAATTGAAAACTTTGATAAGGCAGCCTTGCAAATAAACCAAGCTGTACATAATCAAAAGTACTGTCGCCATACACCGTCCATCTGTCGGTTAGCGATTCCGGCGTGAATGTTCCGCTTGGTAAAAAATCAACCAGGTCATCGGGTATATAAGCCGTACGGTATTTTGATAAACGTATTTTATAATTGCTGCTCACTTTGCCAACTACTTTCAATTGCACATTCGAATCTAAATAACCAATTTTTGCGCCGCCCAGCCTGTCATCTCCCAGCCCGAATAATAAATGCGCAAGCCTGCCTTTGGTAATAGCCACATTGGGTGCCAGCGGGCCAAACATACTTACCCAGTAACGGCTTTGCTTTGTTAGGGCTTTACCGTTCTTATCTGTTACAGTTACCGGTATCTTGCTTACAAAAAAACTATCGGTTTCTTTTACAACATATTCGCCCTGGTAAATGCCAGGCATTTTATTATTGGGCATTTCGTACAAAGGAATATTACCGTTGGCAAATACCGTACTCCCCGGCAATGCCTTTACTTTAATTTTTATCCTGTCGCCTGGCATTACAAATAAATTGCCTTCGGGAAAAGTTTCTATGGAACCAATATCCAATGTCTTTACCGTATCCGGTGAAGCAGGCAATGTATAATTGTAAGATAATTTCCTGCTCGTTGTTTTATCCGGTGCTGTAAAAGCAATAAGATTAAAAACAGTATCTCCCGTTTTCAAATTTAATTCGTATGCAAAACCACCGGTAGCATATACTTTTACGGGCAGCCCGTTTATATTAAGGTTGCAGGTTTTACAGGTACTGCCAATTATATATTGGCGTGATGTTTTTACATTAATCTCCGCTTTGGCTGGCTCAACCAGTTTTATAAAGGGCTTATCTGTTTGTGCACTTACCTTAACAGCAATAAACAGTGCAATTATTCCCAATATTCTTTTCATCAAAGTCTAAATTACATGATCGTATTAAAACTATTTTGTTATAAATGTAGAAAAACGTCTAAACCCTTAACAAACCTTCATTTCCTCACGCACTCCGCACTGGGAAATTCTCTGCTCACTATTACCATATTGGGGCCGTCCCGTCTCATAACTCATAACTTTCTAAACTGGTATGGCCTTTATTCCTGCAATGAGTAAAATGCTGCAGTAATACCTCCCTTTTTCTTAAAAAGGCTTAAATAAACCGTCCGGCACATAGCTGTCTAAGTCCTTCAGTTTTTTATTTTATATAATTTGATGGTAATACGGGGAAGATCTGCTGCGTCTGCCGTAATACGTTTGGCCCCTGTAATATGCTGCTTTTGTTTAATAAGCAGGCTGGCTATCTTCCGTATATCATTGTTGTTGAACATAATGGTTATAGAAATGTAAAATCATACCAGCAGGCCATTAAATTATATTTATTTGTTTAGCCAGAATAGTATACTTCGCACACATACTTCAACAAATGGTACACATTCCCTGCCGGGGCTGCAATCCAGTACAGGCCTGTAAAAAAAAATTTAACTATAACGAACACAACGGCATGAATAATGTTATGAACATAGTGTAACATACTTTTAAACGAAAAAAAAATTTATGAAGTCCGTAATTGCAATTTTCCTCTGTATCATGTCACTTTCATTAACCGCCCAGGACAAACCTGCTGCTAAAAAAGCTCCCTGGGATAAAATGAAGAATTACAAACCCATCATGGTAAAAACTGCCGGAGTTAGCTTCCAGGATTTTGAGGGTATCAACAGCCGTATAGCAGGCTTTCCACAGTACAAAAAATTACAAGGCCATATGTATACCCTTTCATTAGGCTCCATGCATGTAATAAAGAATTTCATACACACCGCTTCTATCAGTGTGGGCAGCAGCCTTAGCGGCGATCCCGATGAAAGAAGCAGCGCTGTACGTTTTCTTGCCGGTGGTTTAGATTTTGGTTATGATGTTATCCCTGCCGCCAGGGTAATGCTGTATCCAACTGTAGGTATCGGTGCCGAAAAATACCACGCCGTATTTTACAAAAATGTAAATGCGGTAACCTTTAACAATGTGGCCAATTCTTCAACAACACAAAACGAAATCCGCAGTGTAAAGTTTATAAACAACTTTGTTACGTATCGCTTTGGCCTTGGTCTTGGATTTAAATCTCCCGATGGTAATCACAGTATTGGTCTGCAGGGTATGTATATTGGCAGCTTTAAAGATGATAAGGCATGGCGCAGTGCCGAGAACCAATCTCTTAGTGGTGCACCAATTGATGATCTGGAACGCATTTCTGTTTCGTTGGTAATAACCGGAAGCATGATGGGATGGGGTAAATAAGAAAATAATATTAATAGGTAAAAAGGTATGGCGATGGTCATACCTTTTTAATTTTGGTTAAATATCAGGCAGCTTTTGCTGAGTCGTATTTCCGCACTCAGCCATCCGGAAGATTAATATAAAAAACCGAATCAATAAAAGTAACTAGTGTTTTGGCCTGCTCTTTTTTAACTGCAGACTGATGCTCGAAGTCTTTTTTAACCGTCGTGTTTGGGCTAAAGCTGCTGCAAAGGAAATTGCGGGCTGCTGTGCAAGTATCTACTTTGTAGGCAGGTTTGTCTTCATCTTTTGTTTCTTCTGAGTTAAGTTGAAGAATGCATCAAGGCAAAAAAGTAAATACATAGATCATTAACCGGCATAAAAAAAAACCATCTACTTATTTAAATACAAGAAGCCGCCCAACATACAGCAGGGCGGCTTCCAAAAAAAAGAGATCATTATTTCTTTGCCGGAAAACGCTGGATCTTTTCATCCAGTTCTATCATTTTACCATTCTCAATTTTGCAATCATCAACAACACTCAGCGAATCTTTAACACCCTTCATATCTGTCCATACCTGCTTGTACCATAAAGTAACATACTCATGCTTTTTATCGGCAGATATTACTGATTCCCAGTCGTACATCGTAATGGTAACATCGGTATATTTTTCACGCTCTGTCTTCATAAAATTCATTGCACTGTCCTTACTCATTTTTGCCTTAAAACCATCCATTGTCATATCCAGCGAATCTCCAATGTTAGCTTCTAGTTTTGCATAATCTTTATCAGCCCATCCTTTAAGCGCATTCATAGCCACTACGGTGTTTTGCTCGCTGCCTATTTTCCATCCACGGTAAGGCATTGCAGGAGTGTAGGGGTATTCAATTTTGGCACCAGAGGCATCGGCGGGTTTTTCTGTAGTACCGGCATCTTTGGTTTCGCTGTTGCAGGCTGCCAGTGCAAATGCCAGGCTGGCCACTAAAAAAATTTGTTTCATTGTTGTTTTTG
>JBBSJI010000137.1:0-5583 GCA_038257425.1 Chitinophagales bacterium | reverse complement strand
CGGCTGTTGTGATTGCTGCCGATAGTAGCACCGGCAGCCATATTACTTTGCCCCATTACAACCGCCGCACATAAAAACGAATTATTATGATGCTGCTCATGTGCCGGGAAGATCAATGAATTTAAAACCTCGCAGCAGGAAATAGTAGAGTTGTTACCCAGGTAAGAATTGATAAGCCTGGCACCATATTTTAATTGCGAATGCGATGCCATTACAAAACGTACGGCTTTTACACCATAAAATATCCTGCAGCCATAACCAACAATACCATTCACCAGTTCGCAGCCTTCACCGATCTGTGAAGTCCTTTTTTCATCACTGTTAACAGTCAGGTTCTTGAGCTTGTTGGCTCCTTTAAAATAAGCATCGGTACCTACACAAACATCTTTAATGATCTTACAGTTTTTAATAACTGTTCTGTCGCCTATTTCGCCATAATAACCTCTTTGTTTATCATATCGGTTTTCAGTAAATTCTTTAAATTTATTCAGCAGTGCATCATCTTCCCGGTATTTACTCCAAAGCCATGCATCCCCTGCAAGCATACCATTAAAAGGGATCACACTTCTGCCGCCGGCTTCATTACACAATTCCATCCATACCCTTGTTTTCTCTTCTTCTCCATCTTTTAAAATGCCGTTCCCAAATTTTGCATAATCAGTAGTAGCCAGTTCATTCACGTTGGCGATCATTACTTCGTTACCAATAATATAATGGCTGAGGTAAGTAACATTATCAATACATACATTGTTACCAATATCGCTGCTGATAATGGTACTGTTGTATAAACCCACCGGCATGCGCAGGTTATGAAACTCCAGGTAAAAGGGCTCCAGTTTGCCAATGCGTACCAGCCCGTGAAACTTACAGTTTCTTACCAGTTCGGGATTAAACTGCCTGGCTACAAAAATTTTATTCCAGTCGTCGGAAGTGTTTCGGTTGCGGATCAATGCCTCAATATCATGTGCTGTTAATTTGCGGTACTCAATACCATTCCTGTTATGAAGGTTGCGGAGATGGTATTCATCTTTACCTTTTGGAATATATTTTTTATCTACAAAGTTGTAGCCAAGATTATTTACCGGATGTTTTTTTATTATGTTCATAATGCCCCAAACCCCTAAAGGGGCTTTTAGAGATTTTAATTTATAATATAATGCAAAATAGGAAAGAGTTTTGATTATTGAACTCCAAAGTTCCCCCTTCAGGGGGCGGAGGGGGTTTCTTATTCTACCGTTACACTCTTAGCCAGGTTTCTGGGCTTATCTACATCAACGCCTTTGGCAATACCTACATAATAACTTAATAATTGCATAGGTATGGTGCTCAGCATCGGTGCAATGATCTCGTCGGCAGCAGGTACGTAAAATACATCATCGGCCATGCCGGGAATAATTTCATCTCCTTCGGTTATTATAGCGATAACTTTGCCTTTTCGGGCCTTTATCTCCTGTATGTTGCTTACAATTTTTTCGTGGTAAGAATCTTTGGTGGCAATAAATACAACCGGTAAGTTTTCATCTACCAGTGCAATTGGGCCATGTTTCATTTCGGCAGCAGGATAACCTTCTGCATGTATATAAGAGATTTCTTTTAGTTTTAAAGCACCTTCCAGCGCAATAGGAAAATTATAACCCCTTCCTAAAAATAGCGCATCAGATGCTCCTTTATATTTTTCTGCAATTGCCTTAAGTGTATCTGCACTTTTTAGAATAGCATTTACTTTTTCCGGCACAGCATCAAGCTCAAATAATAAATTGCTGTAGCGCTCATCACTGATGGTGCCTTTTTCTTTTGCAATTTTTAAAGCCATCATGGTCAATACTGCCAACTGGCCTGTGAATGCTTTGGTAGATGCAACACCGATCTCCGGCCCGGCATGTGTGTAAGCCCCGCCATCGCTTATACGGGCAATGGATGAACCCACCACATTAACAACGCCAAAAATGATAGCACCATTTTCTTTGGCTCGTTCTATAGCAACCAATGTATCGGCAGTTTCGCCGCTTTGTGATATGGCAATGATGATATCGCCTTTATTGATGATCGGGTTTCGATACCTGAATTCAGAAGCATATTCCACTTCAACAGGAGTACGGCAAAGCTCTTCAATAATATATTCTGCTAAAAGTGCAGCGTGCCAGCTGGTGCCACAGGCAACGATGATGATACGGTTTGCATTTTTAAAATGTTCCATATTATTCTGGATGCCGCTCATGGTAATTGTACCTGCTGTTGCATCCAACCTTCCTCTTAAACAATCGTGAATAGTGCTGGGCTGTTCAAAGATCTCTTTCAGCATGAAATGATCGTAGCCGCCTTTTTCTATAGCCGCCAGTTCCATATCAAGCTTGGTAACAAATGGGGTTATTTTTTCGTTGCCCAGATTTTTTAAAATGAGTTCATCTGGTCTTACAATGGCCAACTCATAATCATTTACATAAACCACTTCTTTGGTGTATTCAAGCATGGGCGATGCATCAGAACCAAGAAAATGTTCTCCTTTACCCACACCAATTACCAAAGGACTTCCTTTTCTTGCTGCAATAATGGTATCAGGACTATCGGCATCCAATAAAAGAATAACGTAGGCACCGGTCACTCTTTTCAAAGCAATTCTAACCGCTTCTTCCAGGTCGCATTTGTTATTCTCTTTAATGTCTTCAATAAAATTCAATAGAACCTCCGTATCAGTTTCGCTGGTGAATGAATAGCCTTTATTGGTAAGTTCTTTTTTTAGCTGGGCGTAGTTTTCAATGATGCCATTATGAATCATGGCTAATTTTCCGCTGGCAGAAGTATGGGGGTGTGCATTCCTATCGCTGGGTTCGCCATGAGTGGCCCAGCGGGTATGGCCTATACCTGTATGTGCATGCAGGTCTTTTCCTACAATGGCATCTTCCAGTTCGGCAACACGGCCTTTCTTTTTGTACACTTTCAATCCATGATTCAATAAGGCCACGCCGGTGCTGTCGTATCCACGATACTCTAATCTTTTTAAACCTGTTATTACTATTGGATAGGCTTCTTTAGGGCCTGTATAACCTACAATTCCACACATATTTTTACTGAGTTTATTATTTTATTAACTTAGGATACTGATCAAAAGTTATTTACAAATGAACATAGGTTATTTAACATTCAACCCCTGTCTTACATATCCATGCAATTTAATAAAATTGTGTGCCATTTATACGTTTTAGCCATTAATTGTACAAGTATTTGTGAGGTCTATTACTTAAATTGAGGGCTAAAAACCGACGTTATGAAGTATATCTTGCTGTTTTGTTTATTGGCCGGTTTCCAGCATGATCTGTTTGCACAGGCAGAGCCCGCTGTAACAAAAATTTATATTGTTCGACATGGAGAAAAAGAAACGGGTAATGATCCCGTATTAACCCCTGCCGGTAATAAGCGGGCAGGTGATCTGATGAGGGCATTGCAAAACGAAGGGATACAGAAAATTTATGTAAGCAAATTCCGGCGTACTCAAAATACAGGTGACAGTATAAGGCTGCAGTTAAATATTGATACGGTGCATTATGTTGCAGATACCTTATGTGATAAACTTATTAACGCCATTATGGAACACAGAGATTTTGGCAAGACCATTTTAATTATTGCACATAGCAATACTATACCTCAAATTATTCGTAAGCTTGGCGTTAAAGATTATCCTTATGGTGATATTCCGGATTATGGATACGATAATTTATTCCTGATTACTTATAAGAAAGAAAAAGCAAAATTAAAGAAAATGAAATTTGGTGCAGCATCAGCAACATCGGCACCTATGAATTAATTACAATAACACCCCGGTTAAAAAAAGATAGGCAACAGAAAAATAAATAATGATGCCGGTAACATCTACCAATGTTGCTACAAATGGTGCGGATGAAGTTGCAGGATCAAATTTCAGTCTTTTTAAAAATATGGGTAACATAGACCCCGCAAGTGTTCCCCACAACACCACACCAAGCACAGAAACACCTGTAACCATAGCTAATAAAAAAGTATGAGTGCCATAGAGGTGAGGTTCAACATAACTCCACAGATAAGTTCTTAAAAAGCCTACCAGTCCAAGTATACCGCCTAATACAAGACCACTTTTTATTTCCCGTTTTAAAATAGTGAGCCAGTCGGCGATAGTAATTTCGGCCTTGGCCATGGCCTGTATGATCAATGTAGATGCCTGGCTGCCGGTATTACCACCACTGGAAATGATAAGGGGAACAAGCATATTTAACACAAGTACTTTTTTTATTTCATCTTCAAAAAAACTCATGGCACTTGCAGTTAATAATTCACCTGCAAATAAGATCACCAGCCAGGGTGCCCGTTTGCCAATCAGTTTCCAGAAAGGCATATCAAGGTAGGGTTCATCCAATGCACCCGTACCACCGATCTTCTGAATATCTTCACTAAACTCTTCCTCGGCCACCCAAAGAATATCATCAATAGTTACAATGCCCAGCAAGATATTTTTATCATCTGTAACCGGTAATGCCACACGGTTATTCATTTTAAAAACCTCGCTGGCCATTTCCTGGTCATCATTTACATGCAAAACAATAAAGCGGCCATCCATTAATTCATTAACCTTAGTAGATGGTGCTGCCAGAATGAAATCCCGTATACGTATATCATCAAGTAATTCACCGTGTTCATTTATTACATAGAGCACATCAACAGTTTCGCTGCCTCTTGCATGTTTCCTGATCGTATCAAAAACTTCGGCAACCGTATTTTCTTCATACACATAAACATAATCCGGCGTCATTATTCTGCCCATACTGTTTTCAGGATAACCAAGCAATTCCAGCGTATCCCTCCGTTCATCCGGGTCCAAAGTTTTTATCAGGTCACGTACAATGCTTGCGGGTAATTCTTCCAAAAAAGCCACACGGTCATCAACAGGCAGTTCATTTAATAACTCCGTTGTTTTTATTACGGGTAAATTTTTAATGATTCTTTTTTGGGCAGATAATTCCAGTATTTTAAAAACACTTGCAGCACGGTGTATTGAAAGATGCGAAATGATCTGGGATTCATAATCCTCATTGTCGTATATAAGGTTGGCCACATCACTGATGTTCTGGTCATTCAGGAACTCCTGAATGGCCAGTTTGTCTTCCGAAGCGATCACTTCTTCAAACCCCTGTTGTATTGATATTTCGTGCAGCTCGGGTGTCATGCCGGTTTGTTATTAAATTGCATTATTATAGTTTGCAATTTAGCCCATTATTATTAACCAAAAGTTATGCTGAAGTCTTATTTATATGTTGCCAATACAGCACAAAAGGGTAGGGGGGTTTTTACACATGAACGCATACCGGCAAATACCGTTATTGAGATTGCGCCGGTCATCGTGATGGAAATATCTGATAGAGAACATCTCGATAAAACATTGTTGCACGATTATATTTTTGAATGGGGTAAACATAAAGATAAATGTGCTATGGCTCTTGGTTTAATACCTGTATATAACCATAGCTATAAAAGTAACTGTGAATATTTTATGGATTTTGAAGATGATTCTATTATGGTAAAAACAGTGAGGGTTATTGAAAATGGAGAAGAACT
>JBBSJI010000136.1:0-5694 GCA_038257425.1 Chitinophagales bacterium | reverse complement strand
TTATACTAATATAAAACTTTATTTTTTATATGCAAAATATTTTTTATAACAAAAGATATAGGCAGTTAAAATACCAAAGCTGTCGGCAGTCCAGTCAAAAATGTCAAAGCTGCGGTCGGGTATAAAAAACAATTGGATAAATTCGGTAGTTAAAGCCCATATGCATGCTGCAATTGCAATTTTAACTGCCATACTTTTTTTGGCCGGTAAGGGTAAACTTGTTTTTGAAACCGGGTAGATGAACAAAAATGTAAGCACCGCAAACAAACCCGCATGAACCCATTTATCGAAATAAATATCATTAAGCCAGGTTTCTACAGTAGGAATATCAGACCCGGGTAAACATATGAGAACGAGAACAAGAAAAAACCAGGCAATGCCGGGGATAAACTTTTTTACCGAAGGCTTATTAAATGAAGATTGCTGGTTTTGCATATCCGGAATTACTATCCAACAGAAGCTGAATAGGCTTCAGCATTCATTAGTTTTTCTACGTCTGCGGCATCAGTAACGGTCATCTTAACCATCCATCCATCACCATACGGGTCAGTATTAACCAGCTCGGGTTTATTTTCAAGCAATGGGTTGATGTCTGTTATTGTACCGGCCACAGGTAAAAAAAGATCACTAACTGTTTTCACCGCCTCTACCGTACCAAAAATTTCCTCTGCAGCCAAAGCTTTTCCTTTTGCATTAATGTCTATATAAACAATATCACCCAACTCCCGTTGTGCAAAATCGGTGATACCTATGGTGGCTGTTGTGCCTTCTATTGAAACCCACTCATGGTCTTTGGTGTAGCGGAGATTTTCAGGAAAGTTCATTTTATTAAGTTTGATATTAACTGAATAGGATGCAAAATAAGATATTATCCCGATAGCCATCGGGATGAACTATTTTATCACTTCTATATACATGTGTACATCACCCAGCGGACGGTCGTACATATTCTTTGATACCGATGCTATTTTGTCAATCACCTCCAAACCGCTTTCCACTTCTCCAAATACGGTGTACTCCATATCCAGTTGGGGTGTGCCGCCTTTGGTTTTATACATGTTTCTCTGGGCAGTGGAATATTTTCTTCCTTTCATCATTTCCATATTATTGAGTTCAGCATCGGTATATGGTTTACCCTGCACAATATAGAACTGGCATCCACTGCTGGCTTTGGCCGGGTTGTTGGTTCTGGCTGCAGCTAATGCGCCTTTTTTATGATAAAGGCTTGTATCAAATTCTGCAGGAATGGTGTAACCCACATCTCCATTACCCAGCATCTGGTCTGGTTGTGCATATTTACTTTGAGGATCGCCCCCCTGGATCATAAATCCCTGTATCACCCGGTGAAAAATGAGGCTGTCGAAAAAATGATCATTGGCCAGTTTGATGAAGTTATCCCGGTGTAGGGGAGTTTTATCATACAGGCGTATCACCATCACACCCGAATCGGTTGTTACTTTTATCCTTACTCCTGGAATGGGTACTGCCGGCTTTTGTGTTTTAACTACCGGTTTTACGGTTTTCTTTGCCGCAGTTTTTTTAACTGCCGTTTTTTGAGTGGCTGTTTTTTTTACGGTGGGTTTAACCTGTGCATCAACCTGGGTTACAAAAAAACATACCAGAGCAAGTGTAATAATAGTTTTCATTTTTTGCATAAAATAATTAGTCAATAAATTGTTGATTTTGAAAATATAACAGAATATGGTCCTTTAAAAAATTTTCCTGCTCAATAAGGATAAATCCCGGCAGGGGTTTCAGTTGTTTAAAATGAGGCCAGCCTTCTTCATCGTTCCCTTCCAGTACATAATAACCGCTTAGCGAAAGTACGGTGCAAACTGCAATATGCATCAGGTCCTGTTTTTCTTCTTTGCTAAAATCCTGCTTACCGCTTCCCAGTTCCTGTATGCCTATCAAAAAAAGAATGCCGTCCATATCAGGCTTAATACCAAACCGCTCTTTTAACTTGATACGTAATTTGAGCCAGCGTACCTGTAGGTCGTCCTTTACGTGTTGCATTTTGCAAATATAAGCTGTCTGGCCACTACATAGATTCTTTAAGTATGTGACCATTAGCGTTTTTAAATATCTTTCACATTTAGCTTATTGATAGTGGCCTGACACCTAAGTTCAGGCTTGTAGCTTGCGGCTCACTTCACTATCTTTGCCAAAACTTTTTAGAATACATGTTACAGATTAGTTATATCAGGCAGCATACGGAATTGGTTAAGGAAAAATTAGGCATTAAAAACATCAATGATCTATCTGTTGTTGATAAATTATTGGAGGGAGACGAACAGGTACGCAAATTAAAGACTGAAACGGAAGCCCTGCAGGCAGGCATTAATGCAGCCAGTAAAGAAATAGGGATGTTAATGGGCAAGGGTGAAAAAGATGCTGCAGAAAATAAAAAACAGGAAGTAAGCCAGCATAAATCAAACTTGCAAAACCTTACGCAGCAATTGGCAGATGCAGAAAAAGCGCTGCATGATGAATTGATCCTGTTACCTAACCTTCCTCATGAATCTGTACCAAAAGGTAAAACACCCGAAGAAAATGAAGTGGTAAGAGAAGGCGGAAAGAAACCAGTATTGGCAGCAACAGCAGTACCCCATTGGGATATTATAAAAACATACGACTTGGTTGATTTTGAAACAGGTGCTAAAATTACCGGCAGTGGCTTTCCTTTATTTAAGGGCAAAGGAGCAAAACTGCAACGGGCTTTAATTCAATGTTTTTTAGATTATAATATAGCAGCGGGTTACACAGAATATTTGCCACCATTGATGGTTAATGAAGCATCGGCCTATGGTACAGGGCAACTGCCGGATAAGGAAGGGCAGATGTATCATATAACTGCAGATGGTTTTTATTTGATACCCACAGCCGAAGTTCCGCTTACCAATATTTACAGGGATGAGATATTAAAAGAAACGGAACTGCCCATAAAAATGACAGGCTATACACCCTGCTTTAGAAGAGAAGCAGGAAGTTTTGGTGCAGATGTAAGAGGATTAAACCGGGTACACCAGTTTGATAAAGTGGAAATAGTGCAGATAGTTCACCCTGAAAAAAGTTACCAGATATTGGAAGAAATGGTAAGCCATGTTGAAAATTTATTGCAGGCATTGGAATTGCCTTACCGTATTTTACGTTTGTGTGGCGGCGACATGAGTTTTGCATCGGCACTCACTTACGATTTTGAAGTGTACAGTGCTGCACAAAAAAAATGGCTGGAAGTAAGTTCTGTAAGTAATTTCGAAAGCTTTCAAACCAACCGCTTAAAAATAAGATTTAAAGATGAGGATGGAAAAAGCCAACTCCTGCATTCACTCAATGGATCATCTTTAGCACTGCCCAGGATTGTAGCTTGTTTGCTGGAAAATAATCAAACCGAAAATAGCATTGATTTACCGGCAGTGTTGCACAGTTATTTTGGCAGTACAAAAATTACAAACTGATAAAGGATTATTTTTCTCCAACTCCTTTTTCTTTCATCAATGCATAAATTGCTTTTACATCAACGGGTGATTGTGGAGTAAGATTTTCTGATCCTGTTGCTGTAATTACAATGGTATCTTCAAGCCTAATATGTATCTTTTTATCTTTGTCTTCAAGAATGGGTTCAACATTAAAAACAACTCCCTCAACAAAAGGAACATCATATCTTCCTACGTCATGCACGGCCATGCCAACAAAATGGCCAACATAGCCAAACCAGTATTTTTCAAACCCATGTTTCCGGTACACTTCTTCACCAACTTTTTTCATGTCATTCATAGTTATACCCGGCTTCATCGCCTTTATTATTTCATCACGTGCTTCTCTTACGCAGTTATAGAACTTAAGCTGCTCGGCACTGAATTCTCCCTGCACAGGCCATGTTCTTGTTATATCGGTTACATAATAATTCACTTCGGGGGCATAATCTATCAGCAATACAGTTCCTGCTTCCAGTAAATGATTGTTTGCATTGTAATGCCATATCAATCCTCTTTCACCCGATGCGGCAATGGCATAATAAGCGGGCCCTGCAGTACCCATATCTCCATAAATAAAATCGCAGGCAGCTACAGTTTGATATTCATAAATACCGGGCCTGGTTACCTTTATAGCTTCGTTAATACCCAGGCAACCGATCCTCCCGCATTCCCGTAACACAGCAATTTCTTTTTTATCTTTTACCCAACGCATAGCATCAAGTATGGGAGTGATGTCTTTAACAACAGTGGCCGGGAAACGCTCTTTTATTTTATTGTAAAAGGTTAGTTCTTTGGAAATGCGCCCGTCCCACGGGTTATTGATCCTTGCTGCCCGTGTCATCATACACCTGTCGCGGCTCATTTCTGTAGTTTCCTGTGGCGATTGCTGCAAATAAAAAGGCCGTCCCGTTTCGGAGTATTGATGTAAAAAATTAGTCAGCATCGATTTGGAAAAAACATTGTTGAATTTATATTCGGCGGCAGCTTCTTTACCCGGTTTTATGAAAGCTTCAGTTTTAATATCATTGGGAATATTATCGGGCACAAGTAAAATGGATTCCTTGGTTTTGCCATCAATGATCAAAACAGCGTCAGGTATCTCTACACCTGTGAGGTAATAAAAATTATTATCCTGCCTGAATTTAACATAGGCTTCCGGAAGTTCGGCTGCGTGTAAAACCAAAATGCCATCGCCCATCTGTTCCATTACTTTTTTACGACGGGCTGCAAAATCATCAGGTGAAAAATATTTCCACATGGTTTGTGATATTGCCGTTTCTGTTGTCAATAGCAATGCAAAGCAAAAAGCGAGTTTAATCTTTCTCATACCATCAGGTTTTAGTATTACAATAAATCAAAAAATTGAAGCAGGGATTAAATATAAATTTAAAAAGCCAAAGCTGTAAATTTTTATGGTGGTAAAGTATGAACGGGAATCTATTATTCAGTCTGCAATGCTTTTATCCGCTTATTCATCACATGAAACCACAATGGAGGAACGAGTGCCAGTATCATGCTGCCCGGATAACCCGTAGGTAATTGCGGCGCATCCTCATGATGCTGTAACACCTGGTATTTCCGGCTTGCCAGGTAATGATGATCGCTGTGGCGGCTCAGCTCAAACAGCATCAGCCGGCCTAAGATATGGTTACTGTTCCAGCTGTGTTGGGGCATGGCACGTTCGTAATTTCCATCTGCTTTTTGTTTGCGTTGTAAGCCGTAATGTTCAATATAATTTACGGTTTCCAGCAATAAAAAACCAATGGTTGCTGCGGCTAAAAAATAAATAGTTACCAGCCAGCCAAACCATATAAAAATTGCGGTTACAAAAAGCAATTGTATAAACTGGGCCTGCAGCATTTCATTTTTCCAATGTAATGCCGGTAAATTTTCTTTCTTCATTTCTTTGTTAGCGATCTTCCATGCAGATAAGTAAGAAAAAATGACCGTTCGAAAATAAAAACTGAAAACAGGTTCATTGAGCCGGGCACTGCTTGGGTCTTCGGGAGTTGCCACATTTTTATGATGGCCTTTATTATGCTCAATAAAAAAATGCATATAAAGTGAAGTGAGCAAAAGTGCTTTTGCAAAAAACTGTTCGTATGTTTTTACCCTATGTCCAAGTTCATGTGCTACATTAATACCAAAAGTGCCGCACAATAAACCCATACTAAAAATGCGTCCTGTTATTTCCCACCAGGTAAGTGTATCTGCT
>JBBSJI010000135.1:0-5735 GCA_038257425.1 Chitinophagales bacterium | reverse complement strand
TGGGGCAAATTACCAATGCATTGTATTCGGTAGGCGGGCAGTATAGGAGAAATATGTAAACAAAATTTATGCTGCTTAATTTAAAAGCCGCCCCATTTTAAGCGGAACGGCTTTTAAATTAATTAAGAAAACTATTAGCTTACAAAGGAATTACCAGTGAAAGCTTAAACTGCCTGCTTCTGTTATTTACAAATCCGTTTTGCAAACCGGGGATAGAAATATTCTCTGTAGAGGTTTTTAATTTTGTTCTCCTGGCTTCACGTTTTAAATCACTTGCTTTCCTGGAAAAATGGATGCTTGTTAATGCCATACCTATTCCGACAAGAGCTGCAGCTGATCCTACGATGATTTCAGCGTTATAGTTTTTATTGTTTGCGTAAACGTAGCCGCCATTAATTCCAATATATCCTTCATCTTTACTAACCAGGCCATAAACGAGTGTACCAATACCGCCTGCTGCTATTACCGGGCCGGTGGCAACCAAAATTGTACTGGTAGTTCTTGCCTTGCGTGATTTACGCATTAATTCATCAGAATCACCTCCGTATTGCGCAAAAGCTGCAGATGTAACCGATAAAAGAGTGAAAATTATAAATAGAGTTTTCATTTTCATAATTTTTAGTTTAGATTCTGAAGTTAAATTAAAAACTTATTTCAGGATGTCATTTTAGCTCTTCACAAAAATATCCGGCATTCAATACAATGTTTTCTACTTCAGCGGGGGGCTATATCTTCTGCAACAACTCTTAAAATCTTATCACAATCATGCAGATCAATATTGCATACCGCCTCCGCCAACCGGCGGAGAAACTATTAATACAACATGTAAGTTCATTGGCTTCATTTTGTAAGAGCTTAAGCTGCGTTTTCAAAAAGCTACTAAGGTTTTGAACTGCTAAGTTCCCGCTTCAGGGGGCGGAGGGGGTTTTCCACCTGCTGCCACATTTATTTTTCCACTCAGCTTTAAATTGCTCTCTTTCTTCAGGCGTCATTCCTGCAAATTTATCCTTCATTTCCATCCACTTCCCTTTATTGCGCCAGCCGCCACTGTGCCGGCCACCACCAAAGCCGCCAAATAAAATTTTACTCAACAGTAAAATACCCAGTGCCTGCCAGAAGCTGATGGTTTTTACACCAAGCACCACCGGTAAAATAGCGTTCCATAAACCCATAACCACCAGGCCAAATAACAGTATGGCTGCAATGCCAAATACCAATATCGTCAATCCTTTTTTAATCCAGAATTTTTTCATGTTGTTTGTTTTATTTGCCACGGAAGTACTGAAATTTTATTTTCAAAAGAATGTATTCATTTGTATTTTTCAGTGTTTCTGTGCCTCAATGGCAATCATTAATAATTTAATAATTCATCTTTTAATACCGCCAGGCGGTTACGTAAATGCAGCACTGCATAGCGTTTCCTGCTGATAAGTGTGGCCACACTTTCACCTGTTTGTTCGGCTATATCTTTAAACGG
Source organism: Chitinophagales bacterium (assembly GCA_038257425.1). Lineage (GTDB taxonomy): Bacteria > Bacteroidota > Bacteroidia > Chitinophagales > Chitinophagaceae > Ferruginibacter. The sequence continues at coordinate 4,258 of JBBSJI010000135.1, read as the reverse complement.
TACTCCTTCAATTTCGTTCAGTATAAACACATCTCTTTGTGCAGCCGGTAATTCATCCAGCGCAGCTTTTAACTCTTCCCAAAAAATATTGCGCAGGTATTCTGTTTCCGGTGTTGCATCTGCCGGTAAAAGCATTTCTTTCCAGTTAAAATTTTCATCGTCGCCTTCAGCGGTGCTAAAAATATCATCTGCCAGCGGCAATTTATGTTTGCGGTAATTATCGGTTATTTTATTGCGGGCAACTTTGTATAGCCAACCGGTTGCCTGTTCAATAGGCTGGGTATTGCCTGCAAACTGGTAAAAAACCTCCTGCAGAATATCTTCGGCATCTTCTGTACTGGCTACCCTTTGCTGGATAAACCCAAACAGTCGCTTGCTCAGTGATTTAAAGGTGTTGGTAATATTTTTATTACGCTCAGCAGTCATTTCTATGGCTAATGTCATTGCATCATCTTTCTTTAAAATAAAAGACGAACAGGCATTTAAAATGTTTTAAAACAACAGAAATATTTTTTAAGATAGTATTTCCTGCTCTAAATGCTGGTAAAAAGGGGAATTAATACAAAAAATCGAATACAGTATTAGTGCCATACTTCTTATGTGGCTTAACTGAGACACCCACTTTTGTGTAGCTGCTTAAAAATATACTACGGTGGCCAAGAGAAGGAACCCCCTCATCAATAAGCAGTGATAGTACAATTTCCAATGGATCACTGTTGCCGTAATCACAACATTCGCCATTATAAGTCTTTTTCTTTTCACAATTATCGCTGATCCTTTTGTGCCCGGCATAACCGGCTGCACCCGAAGATGTAGCATGACATTGTGCGCTTTCAAAACATGCTTTATCGGGGGTAAGCATATTTAAGGGCTGCATTTTAGTCAACGTGTTTACCAGCGATTGATAATAGAACTCATCAGTTGCAAGGTATCCTTTACCGGAGAGGGAGGGATATTTTTTGAGTACGGTATTGCTGAACAGAACAGGATTTGTGCGAATAAGATTAAGTATATAAATGATCTCTTTTTCATCGCTGCTCAAATAAGGAGTAGTGGCAGCCGTATTACATTTGCTGTATTTTATATCATTCCAGGCATTACTATATGTAGCCAATGGAGACACTGTTCCCGAACTTATAGCAGTAGTTTGAGAAAAGGGGTTCAGGGAGATTGATAATAAAAATACAAATAAGAAATATTTCATGTGCCAGGCAATTCTTTTACAGGACGGCAATCTGCTTTTTTTATTGTTTACAAAAACATAAAGGCCTTTATTTTACGAAAGGATTAACAAAATCAATAGGTATTGGTCATATCCTCATCCACGCAGATTATGAAATCTGCCTTGCCTTTATTTTCGGCAAGTAATTGCTTTATATTTTTTTGAGATACGGTTGTAATGGTTGCATATTTAAGGTCGGGGCGTTTTCTTTTTAAATACCAGTTAATGCCATCATAATTCTCCGAGTGAAAAGCCCCGTTGTAATGCAGGAAGAGGTAGCCGGGTTTAAAATTTTGCAGAATAAAATAAGCCATGGTTGCATCTTTTGTGGCCTGGGCCTTGGGCATATTTGGGCCTCCATGCCCTCCCATCATCTCAACCATTTTTATATAGCCGGGCAATTGGGCATCATAGTCTATAGGTAAGGGAGCCATCCACGTTTTTTCCAAAGCAGTTAAAGTATCCAGCGCTTCAAAACCTTTTTTAGATACCAGCGACGCATAGCGCCGTGGGATATTGGTGGCAATGAATGTTAGCTTTTTTTCTTTGGCAAAATTTACAATGGGTGCATAATCTGTTTTGTAATTGCTCCAGAGCCTTGCAGCAGAGTCTAAGCCTTTGGCGGTTATCCTGCCCCACAGATAATCATTCAATGCCTGCTGGTTATCGGCCTCAAACATTTCGGCACCAAATATCAAATTTCTTTTTTCACTCAGGTCCTTAGCTACTGCCAGTTCAAGCCAGTGGGCAATGGCATTGTTATGAAACTCGCCAAACAAAACAATGTCTTTTTTAGCAAGCAGCTTTATCATTTTTTTATAAGATACTTTTTTACCCTGTGCATTGTATAAAATATAAGCAGGCTTTTGCTGGGCAAAGATCGTTGCAGCAAAAAAGGCAAAGTATAGAAGCAATAAATACTTTTTCATATTAAGTTATTTTTGCGGAAAGGTATAAATTATGAAGCAGATGTAAATTTTAAAATACAACTATGCAAACCGTTTGTAAATTAAGTATATTTGGAACCTTAACTTTAAAAACGAAATTATGCCATCTACTAAATCTTATGCAGCACAGGATGCAACCACGCCGCTTGCTCCCTGGACAATTAACAGGAGAGAACCTAAACCTCACGATGTACAGATCGATATCAGGTATTGCGGTGTTTGCCACAGCGATCTTCATTTTGCCCGTAATGACTGGGGCATGACGGTATACCCGATAGTACCCGGTCATGAAATTGTGGGCGTAGTAAGTGCAGTAGGAGAACATGTAAAGAAATTCAAAGTAGGAGATTTTGCAGGCATCGGTTGCCTGGTAGATAGTTGCCGGGAATGTGATAATTGTAAAGAAGGCCTGGAACAATATTGCAACAATGGATGGGTTGGCACTTATGGTGGAATGGAAAAAGACGGTAGCGGCGCTACTTATGGCGGCTACAGCAAACAGATATTGGCACATGAAGATTTTGTATTGAGCATTTCAGACAAACAACCATTGGAAGCAATAGCTCCATTACTTTGTGCAGGTATTACTACCTATTCCCCGTTAAAGCACTGGAAAGTGGGTAAGGGGCATAAAGTGGGTATACTTGGTTTGGGTGGCCTGGGACATATGGGTGTAAAACTTGCTGTATCTATGGGTGCAGAAGTAACCATGCTGAGCCATACGCCGGCAAAAGAAACTGATGCAAAAAGATTAGGCGCTCATAATTTTGTTTTAACCACCGATGGGGAGCAGGTTAAAAAACTGGCCAATTATTTTGATTTCATATTAGATACAGTTTCGGCGCCGCATGATTATAATTTTTATTTAGGCATGCTTAAGACAAACGGTAATATGGTTTGCGTAGGTGTTCCTCCACCCGGAGATCCGGTAGTTCCGTTCAATCTTATTTTTCAAAGAAGAAGCCTGGCCGGTTCTTTAATTGGCGGATTACCTGAAACGCAGGAAATGCTGGATTACTGTGCAGCAAATAATATTGTAAGCGATGTGGAAGTGATTGCGATGAAAGATATTAATGATGCTTATGAAAGAATGCTGAAAGGTGATGTGCGCTACAGGTTCGTTATTGATATGGCAACTTTGTGATGCAATAAAACTAATTGAGTTTATAAAAAAAGCTGTCGTTACCCGGCAGCTTTTATTTTTAATGTAACTTTCCATTATAAATTTTGATATGAAGCATACATTTTTTTCATCGCTTTTCTTTATTGTTTTAAGTATTGGTTGCAACACCGGTAAATATGCTGCCAGCAATAAAGCGTATAAAAAACAGGCAAAGGAATTTGCGAACGAGATCAAAAAACAACCAGCTAATATTGACAGCACCAATGCTGCGGCAGAATGGGTAGGTACCACCAATTTCAGTATGCGTAAACCAAATTTTGTAATTATACATCATACAGCCCAAAACAGTTGTGAGCAAACATTGAATACATTCACCTTAACAAGAACTCAGGTGAGTGCACACTATGTTATTTGTAAGGATGGAACCGTGCAGCACATGCTTAATGATTACCTGCGTGCCTGGCATGCAGGTGCCGGTAGATGGGGTAATGTAACCGATATCAATTCTGTATCCATAGGTATAGAACTGGATAATAACGGCTTTGAACCTTTTACCGAAGCACAGATCAATAACCTGCTGCTGGTTTTAAAAGCATTGAAAAAGAATTATGGTATACCTACTGCTAACTTTATCGGCCATGCCGATATTGCTCCTTCCCGTAAAGTTGATCCCAACCGCTTTTTTCCCTGGCAGCAACTGGCGGCTAATGGCTTTGGTTATTGGTACGATATAACTAATATACAGCAGCCCGAAAATTTTAATGCCATGCAGGCACTGCGTATCATTGGTTACGATACTAAGGACTCTGTTGCTGCCATTAAAGCATTTAAATTACATTTTGTACAAACAGATTCTGCAGCGGTACTTACCGATACAGATAAAAAGATCATTTACGACCTGCACAAAAAATATTAGCGGTTAAAATATTTGCCGATAACAGGCAGCTTTGCCAGTTCCTTTGCTTC
>JBBSJI010000134.1:0-5775 GCA_038257425.1 Chitinophagales bacterium | reverse complement strand
CCATTTACTGATATGATAAACATAAATATTACTGCAAGCAATCAGTCTGTGGCAACAATAAGTGTGTTTGACAATAAGGGAGCATTGGTAAAAAAACAAACGGCAACGCTGTTAAGCGGCAATAATTTATTGAATGTGTATTTGAAAGGATTGGCAGCAGGCAACTATCAACTATCAGTAGAATGGAACAATGGACAAATGAAAAAGTCTGTTAGTGTAATAAAAATGTAAGGTAATACATGATCAAAATTGTGATGGGTTCATTGATGAAGCTATCAAACTACTTAATACCTGAAGCAGATGAAATAGCTGTTGATCTTTCCGTTCCCGATAATGCTCCTGTTATCAGAATTTCAAAGTACTTTTAAAGTATGCAAGTCCTGCATACTTTTCTTTTTTTAAAAAAGGCGGTAAAAAAACTATTGCCTGCTGCTGCTTTGTTTTTTTTTCATCCTCTTTACGGTCAGCACCCCGATTCGCTTTTTATTGAAAACCTTTACATCAACGGATGGAAACATATCCATACCAATGCCGATAGTGTCCTCATCTACTTTAATGAGGGAAAGAAACAAAGTGAACATAAAGAATTCTTTTCCGGCCTTGTTATGTATCATGCTTACAGCGCAGCTTATCAAATTACACTGAACCAAAATAAAAACGCATTTGAACACTATGAACAAGCCATTGAAATAGCCAAAAAAAACAAGTTGAGTACTGACCTGGGATTACTCTATATGAAGAAAGGAACATTGAACCAATTCACCGGTGAATATGCTAAAGCGGCCGAAAATTATCTTACTGCTGCTTCACTTTTGAAAACAAATGAAGACAGAAAAAATATTATTGGTCTTTATGGTAATGTCATATTAACGCTCAATAACCTGCAACAGCAAAATGAATCGCTGCAGAATGTGTTACCTGCATTGGAAAATGAAAATACTGATGAACAGGAAATTGCAACTATTCTTTCGCAGAAAAAAACAAGCGAAACCAGCCTGGATTTCCCTGATCAAACCACTCTTCGTGAAATAAGCGGGGGTAAAGCGTATGTGATCTTTGGCGGCGCTAAATTTTATCTGGCAAATTTTTATGAATTGAGTAATTACAGCAACTACCGCAGTGTACGGAAAATACCCGATGGCACTCTTTCCAGAATACCCGATATACCCCGTGAAGGAACAATTTTAAAACAGCTTAACGATAGTGGAAAAGTTGTTTACCTGGTAAAAGATGGCCGCCGCCATAGAATTGAAAGCCCACTCGTATTACAGTTTTTCGGTGGTTGGGATGCCTTGTGTACCGTGCCTGAAAATGGGCTACAGCAAATACCGGAAGATGCAGATATAGTTACCATGCAAAATGTAAACAGTACTTTCAATTCCAAAAAAGAATATGAAGCATTATATGATACTTTGAAAAAAGCAGTAGAACAAAATAAATTTTTATTAAATGAGGTTGGTAAAAGATTAAAAGTAAAAAACAATGTATCACAAAAAAGGAAAATACAGCTTTGGACATCAGTGGTTGGTTTGGTTGCTTTACTGTTCATCGGTTTACTCTTGGTCAGAAATTTCAAACAAAAACAAATATTACATCAGCAATATGTGAAGACAATTAAAACCGAGGAAGAATTACAACGAAAAATGGCTATTGAAAAAGAGAGAACAAGAATTGCAGCAGACATACATGATGATTTGGGTGCCGGCCTATCCACCATTCGCTTTCTCAGCGAAAAAGTAAAACGTAATTCTTTTAGTGAAATAACAAAAACTGATACCGAAAAAATTGTAACCAATGCTAACGAACTGGTGCAAAAAATGAATGAACTAATTTGGGCCATGAATGAAAAAAATGATACGCTGGAAGACTTGTTATTTTATACACGTTCGTATGCTGCAGAATATGGAGAAGAAAATAATCTGAATTTAAATATTCATTTACCCGAAATAATCCCCGATGTAATGATAAGTGGAGAAGTAAGAAGAAATGTTTTTTTAACTGTAAAAGAATGTTTGCATAATATAGTAAAGCATGCGGATGCAAAAAATGTAGCGCTGCATATCAGTGCAAATGAAAATTTACTGATACATATTAAAGACGATGGAATTGGTCTTTCCGAAATTACCAGCAGCGATGGCAATGGTTTAAGAAATATGCAAAAAAGGGTACAATCTATTGGCGGACATCTGGAAATAATAAATGCCAATGGGGTTGAAGTAAACATGAATGTCCCCTTACAACCCTCTTCGGGGAAATGATCTCTAACTTTCGTTATATTGTTCCTATATAGTTGTTAGCTACATTTACAGTATGCCGCAAATAAAAATTTGTATAGTAGAAGATTTAAAAGAAGTGAGGGAAGGAATGACAAGCCTGCTTACAATGGATGAGCGGTTTGAAGTGCTGGCTTCATTTCCGGATGCAGAAACAGCCGCAGATGAATTACCGGCCTGGCAACCCGATATCATCATTATGGATATAAACCTGCCCGGCATGAATGGTATTGAATGTATAAAAAAAGTAAAACAGCTTTGCCCTAACAGCCAGTTCATCATGTTTACCATTTATGAAGATGATGAAAAGGTGTTTGAAGCATTGGCGGCAGGAGCAAGCGGTTATTTATTAAAGAAAACCCCGCTTACAAAAATAACTGAATCATTATTGGAGTTACATTCAGGTGGTTCGCCCATGAGTTCACAGATAGCCAGAAAAGTTATTAATCGTTTGAGAAATAAAGAAACGACGGGAAATATAGAAATACTTTCTGCCCGGGAAAACGAAGTGTTGCAACAGCTTGCCAAAGGATTATTGTATAAAGAGATTTCTGAAAAATTGTCTATCACTACCGGAACAGTGCGGCAACATATACATAATATTTATGAAAAGCTGCATGTACAAAACCGCACCCAAGCTATCAACATGATGAATAGCCATCATTAATTTTCTTTCCCTCATTGTCATATTGTAAAACCACATCTAACTTTCGTTATATTGTTTCGCTTTATTTATTGCAATAGGTTTGAGAAAACTTATCGAATGAAAAAATTAATACTGCTCGCCATTATCATTAGTTCTCAAACATTGATGGCACAAAATGTAGGTATTGGCTTAACGGCTCCGCTATCTAAACTTCATATACAAAACGGCGTATCGGGGGCTGTGCCTTATTCATTTGCTCCGCTAACGGTGGAAAGCAACGACCATACTTTTATTAATATATTAAGCCCGGCCGCTAAAGAAACCGGGATATTATTTGGCATCCCCGGTATTCCATACGATGGAGCGATTGACTATAACAATGGAAATACATTAAATGGGTTTCAATTCCGTACCAATGGAAACCAGACAAGAATGGTGATTAATAGTGCAGGCTATGTAGGCATTGGCACATATATTCCCAATGCGTTGCTTTCACTGGCCCCTACTGGAACTGAACTCGCAGGAACGGCGATGAGCAATGTGTTTAGGATCAATGCAGGTACCCTGGGAGGTACTATTGGAAACGAAGTTAATATAGCAAGCCTGGGCTTTTTAGGTGCAAATAATGTTGCATTAGGTATACGGGGCTACAGGAGTTCAACAGGCACTGACTGGACAAATACCTCTATTCTTCTTGGATATGATGTGGACAATACCGTAAGGCCGGCCTCCTTTTTCGCAATGGGATCAAATGGAAATTTTGGTTTTGGTGTTGCTGCACCGGCTGTAAGTGCAAAACTTGATGTAACCAGTACTACCGGTGGTTTTTTGCCACCCCGCATGACCACAATACAGCGGGATGCTATTGCAAGCCCGGTGCCCGGACTTATGATCTTCAACAGCAGTACACAGACCATTGACTTTTATACTTTGTATGGCTGGAGTAGTATAAAAGCGGCCATTGCAGGAGGAAATAAATTATTAGGAGGAAATAATTCGGAAACCACTCCCAATATCCAGAAAACAAGCGATGGAGGATATATAATATCGGGTACATCCTATTCATCTGCCAATGGAGATGTTACCGCCATTTCTCACGACAATCCGGGATTTGGTCTACCAGGTGAAATTTGGATTATCAAGCTGACAGCCACCGGTACAATTTCATGGAATAAATTATTGGGAGGTGATCTTGAGGAAGTGGGTAATAGCATTCAGCAAACAACGGACGGAGGTTACATTGTGGCTGGATATTCATCCTCTTCTGCCAATGCAAATGTTACGGGGGTAAATCATGGAGTTGCTGGTACTTTTGATTACTGGATTGTGAAATTAGATGGCTCAGGAAATATTGTATGGAATAAATTATTAGGTGGAAGTGGGAATGATAAAGCTTACAGCATTCAACAAACATCAGACGGAGGATATATTGTTGCCGGGGAATCAACTTCGTCTGCCAACGGGGATGTTACTGAAACTAACCATGGGGGTGGTTCACCTATTGATTATTGGATAGTTAAATTAGATGGCACAGGAAATATTATGTGGAACAGATTATTAGGCGGAACCGGGATTGAAATTGCCAGAAGTGTACAGGAAGCAGCCGCTGGAGGTTTTATAGTAGCAGGGTCTTCAACTTCATCTGCAAACGGGAATGTTACACCCGTTAATCATGGAAATACGGATTACTGGATTGTTAAATTAGATGCCGCAGGAGCAATTTCCTGGAACAGGTTATTAGGTGGAACGCTTGATGAGGAGGCTTACAGCATCCGGCAAAATACTACTGATGGCGCTTACCTCATAGCAGGATATTCCCAGTCTTCGGCCAATGGTGATGTTACCGGCACAAATCACCAGGCAGTATCTAAGGAATTCTGGATAGTAAGGCTTGATGTTGGCGGAGCAGCTATCCTATGGAATAAATTATTAGGAGGTAATCAGTATGACGTACCTAATAGCATTGTACAAACAACCGATGGGGGTTATATTGTGGCAGGCTGGTCAACTTCATCCGCACAAGGGGATGTTACAGGAGTGAATCACGGAGTGCAGCAGCAAACTGAGGATTACTGGATCGTAAAACTGGACCGCTTTGGCAATATCACCTGGAATAAATTAGTAGGTGGAAGTGGTATTGATGTTGCTTACAGCGTTCAGCAAACAGCGGATGGGGGCTATATAGTTATAGGAACTTCAAATTCATCTGCCAACGGAGATGTTACACCGGCAAATCACGGGCAAACTGATTTCTGGCTCATCAGGCTGGATGCAAACGGTAATATTCTTTAGGCACTTATAAATATACCTGGTATGAAAATAAAAATTTCAATATTTCTGTTCCTGTTACTTAACAACAGCATTTCCGCACAGCTTATCATAACTCCCGGAGCCGAATTGTATTTGACTGGCAATGCACAGCTAACCCTGTCAAATACAGACCTGGTTAATAACGGCAGTTTTTTAGCAGGTAATGGCACGGTATCCTTTACAGGAAATACAAATTCTTCTATCAGCGGTAGCCAACCTGTTCAGTTTTATGAATTAGCGATAAATAAAACTTCTTTTTGCGGGATAGGTTCCGTTTTAATATTTTGGCATATTTACATTGATAAAACTAAGCAACATGAAAAAAATATTAATCTCCATTCTACTCTTCTGCTGCCTGCATAAGGGCAATGCACAAAATGTAGGCATCGGAACACTTACACCCGCACAAAAACTACATGTGGCAGGAACAATAAGAACTACCGCTCTGGAGGGCGACCTAACCAATGATTTAAATATCAGCAACAGCCAGTCAATTAATTCTACAGGACTTCTGTTCACATGGTTTACGGGATTCAATGAAAGAAT
>JBBSJI010000133.1:0-6037 GCA_038257425.1 Chitinophagales bacterium | reverse complement strand
GCATTCAACATAAGCTCAATGCACATAAAAATAACGATGGAATTGCGGCGGGTTAATACGCCCACAATGCCGGTGCAGAAAAGCGCCACTGCTAAACCGATGTACCATTTAATTTCCATGATTTTGTTTCACTAATTATTCGAATTACACTAATTACACGAATTATTTAATTCTCATTTTTTTTCAATCCGTGTAATTCGTTTAAATCCGTGTTATAAAAATTACTTCTCTTTCTTTCCTATTACCACTGCTCCTATCATTGCACTTAAAAACAAGACAGAACTAATCTCAAACGGCACCACATAATCCTTAAATAAAACCATACCCAGGTTTTTGATCAGGCCGCTGTTTCCTCCACCCATCTGTACCATGCCAGTGGCCTGCGGCGTTTCTGATATAGCAGAAATTATTACCAGGAATAAACAACCACCCGATATCAAACCTGCAAACTGCAACATCCTGTGTTTCTTAGGTTCTGATTCTGCATTTAAATTCATCAGCATTACTACGAATAAGAACAGTACCATAATGGCACCGGCATACACAATGATGTTTACAATGGCAAGGAACTGTGCGTTCAATAAAATATAATGACCTGAAATGGTAAAGAATACCACGATAAGAAATAAAATGCTGTGTACCGGATTCTTACTGGCAACAACCATAATGGCACTGAATAAGGCCAAAACTGATAAACCCCAAAATAATATCTCTGTAATACTCATAGGCCCCTTACATCTCTCCCCCAGCCGGCGGAGAGGGTTATTTAAGTTTGTTAATTAATATTTTCTCTTTTTACCCGATTACCCAATGCTTTCTTATATGCTTCAGGTTCTTCAATAGGGTGTGGTATCAGTAATTCTTCTTTTTTATAAATGAATTGTTTGCGCTGGTAATCTGCCGGTGCAAAAGTTTCGCTTAAATAAATGGCATCTTTGGGACAGGCCTCTTCACATAATCCGCAGAAGATACAGCGCAGCATGTTGATCTCGTATTTAGCTGCATATTTTTCTTCACGATATAAATTCTCTTCTCCTGATTGTCTTTCCGCCGCTTCCATGGTAATAGCTTCTGCAGGGCAGGCAACAGCACACAAGCCGCAGGCAGTACAGTTCTCACGACCCTCTTCATCCCTATTTAAAATATGAAGTCCTCTAAAAACGGGGCTGAATGGCCTTGTTTGTTCAGGATAGTTAATGGTAGGTTTCTTTTTAAAGATATGGCTGAAGGTGATCATCATACCTTTAAATATAGCGACCAGGTAAAGCCGCTCCAGGAAACTCATTTTCCGGCGATCTACCTGTTTTACCCTGTTAGTTAATGCTTGCATATTGTTTTCCGGACGAACCGGCATTAATTTATTGATTTTTTTTACCAATCTGTCTTTTTAATCATATTCTGCTTTAGTTGAGCTATAATAATCTTAAATTCTCCCAACAATTTTGGATATGCCTCGCTTGTTGCTTTTTTATAGGTTCCTTCATTGCTCTCTTCAATAAGTGTTTCAAAAGTTTGAACGCTTTCTATGGGTGCTTTTTCTCTTGAAGTATGCTGATCGTATGACTTCAAGGTAATATCATAAATCCTGTATTTATATTTATTATCCTTACAAAGGATTTCTATGGAGAAATACGCATTTATCTTTCTTTCCCAAGAATGGCCCATCATTTTTTGTTGATTACCTGAAACTGTTATTATACCCTTTCCAATCAGTTTGCCTTCAGCCTTATCATCAAGTTGAATTACATCTTTGGCGCTTTTAAAGGCATCTACAAAAAAGGTTTTGGCATTGTTAAACAACACGTCTTTGTTTAGACTATCAACAGTTATTACTTCCATATAACCATACTGACCGTCAACTTTTGGCATTATGTCTTGCCCATAGGCTTGGACAAAAAATGAAAAAATAAAGATTGTCGAGAACATTTTTTTAATTATCCTTTTTACAATTCCATTCATCTTATCTTTCATTTTCTGTTATATATTTAAAAATGCCAGTTATTCTGTTTCAATAATATTAATGCGCCTGTTACCAACATATTGAACAAAGCTAAAGGTATTAATATCCTCCAGCCCAGTTTCATCAGTTGATCGTACCTGAATCTTGGTATTGTCCACCTTACCCACATAAACACAAATATAAATACAACTACTTTAGCCATTAAAGCCAGCACACCAAATAACGCCATCCAGTTTTGATCGTAATTGGCTTCATTTACAAATGGAATATCGTAACCACCAAAAAACAAAGTAGCCATGATTACACTGCTCACAAACATATTAATGTACTCAGAAAAAAGATAGAACCCCAGTTTCATGGATGAATACTCTGTATGATAACCGCCGATCAATTCATTTTCTGCTTCCGGCAGATCGAAAGGTGTTCGGTTACATTCTGCAAAAGCACAAATTAAAAATATAAAAAAGCCCAGTGGTTGGTAAAGGATATTCCAATAACCGGTTTGTTGTTGTAAAACCATTTCTTTAAGGCTCAGCGTTCCGGTTACCATCAGCAAGGCAATTAAAGAAATGCCCATGGCCAGTTCGTAACTGATGATCTGCGATGCAGCCCTTAAACCACCCATCAATGAATATTTATTATTACTTGCCCAGCTACCGATCATGATACCATATACACCCATACTTACTACAGCAAATACATAAAGAATTCCCACGTTCACATCTGCTATCTGTAAAGAAATATCCCTGTCGAAAAGATGAACTGTATCTCCCCAGGGAACAACAGCACCGGTCATGATGGCAGTCAACATGGCTAATGATGGACCAAGTATAAATAAGAATTTAGCAGAGAAATCCGGGATGATGTCTTCTTTAAAAAATAATTTCAACCCATCAGCCAAAGGTTGTAGAAGTCCAAAAGGCCCGGCCCTGTTAGGTCCACGCCTGTCCTGTAAAATGGCAGCAACTTTTCTTTCAGCAAAAGTTGTATACATAGCAATCACCAATGACGCCATTACAACGATCACGATCAAAACCAGTTTCTCAATAACTAAAGCCGAATCAATAATCAAAAAATGATACATTTATTCAAAATTATTATACAATTCATTAACTTTTATCTGCAACTCAGGTACATAAACTGTTGCTACTTCCCAAACTCTTACTAAATCAATTCCAAAATATTCATGAACCAATACATGCCTCATGCCTTCAATTTTTTTCCATTCAATCTCATTATGATTTTCTTTGTATTCTTTTGAAATATGATAACTTGCTTCTCCAATTATTTCTACCCATTTTAAAACAGCAGTATGCAAAATAAAGTCTTCATTAAATTTTTCTTTTCCAACACCATTCATAGCTTTTTGTATAAACTCAATGTAGTCTATTACATGTCCAAGCCTTTCTTTATCACTAAGTTTATTTTTCATAAATCAATTTCATATCGGTTTTGATATAAGGCCATAATCTTTTATTTACCCATCCATAACTTACAACATCAACTTTTTTATTAATCAACTCTGCCAAATCTATATGCCAGCCAAAATAATCAAGCCCTACAGATTTTGAGTTATCAACATCTACTAATACATCAAGGTCGCTGTCTTCATCTGCATCGCCTCTTGCATAAGAGCCAAATAGCCAAACTTTATTTACAGGTTTATCCTTAAAATATGCTGCTATAACTTTTTTTATATACTCGCTTTTCAAAATCATTTACAAAAAATTTATTCTTTTGGTAAACCCCATTGTGTTGATTCTCCTTCTCCTTTTACAAACTCATCCGACTTTGCAAAATCTTCCATATATGCCGGCCTGTCTATTTCACTTAATTGAATGTTAGGATTATTTACGCCACTAACATTATGTATGTTCATCACCAATTTTGGATCACGGCCATTCAAAATTTCTTTAAGCGGATCCTTTGGCATTTCAAGCACTTTGTATTTGTTGGCGCTTATCACAGAGTGGCGGCTGATATTGGTTAATCCTTCCACAACCCAGTCGCCCGTTTTCTTTTTATCAAAGCGGCAGGTATTGCAAATCCAGCCCGGTTTATTATCATAACTCTGCACTTCACCCCATTCATCTTTACGCACAGTTACCCTGTACACTTCATCGCCACGCAACCATAATGTTGCTTTACCACAGCATTTTGGATTTTCGCAATTGCGGTGTGCATCTACTGGCTTGGTAAACCAGACCCGGTTTTTAAAACGGAATGTTCTATCAGTCAATGCACCCACAGGACAAACATCGATCATGTTACCGCTGAAATCATTATCAATGGCTTTGGAGATATAAGTTGATATCTCTGCATGATCTCCACGGTCTAAAATACCATGCACTCTTTTATCTGTTATCTGATCGGCAATATAAGTACAGCGGTAACAAAGAATACATCTCGTCATGTGCAATTGTATGTAAGGACCAATATCTTCTTTGTCAAAGGTTCTTCTTTTAAATTCGTAGCGGGTACTTTCTTTGCCATGATTGTAACCCAGATCCTGCAGATCACATTCACCAGCCTGGTCGCAGATGGGGCAATCCAGCGGGTGATTGATCAATAGAAACTCAACTACGCCATTTCTTGCATCAATTACTTTATCGCTGGTGATATTTTTCACCACCATGCCATCCATCACTGTTGTACGGCAGCTTGCCATTAGTTTTGGCATTGGCCTTGGATCAGCGGTTGAGCCCGCTGCAACTTCAACGAGGCAGGTACGGCATTTGCCACCACTACCTTCCAGCTTACTATAATAGCACATAGCAGGCGGTGCAACATCGCCACCAATTTGCCTGGCCGCATTTAATATAGTAGTACCCGGGGTAACATCTATGCTGATGTTATCGATGGTAACTTTAAAGGTTTTTATTTCGTCAGACATAATTTAAGTCAAAAGTTAAAAGTCAAAAATTTAGAGACTTTAATTATTTGGCATTTAGTATAATTGAAGCAATGATTTTTGAAATTTCATCAGCTTCTTTTATCAATTCATTTATTTTAAGTTTTGAAACTTCAAGTGTTTCGCTAATCAGGCAAAGCCAATATTTGGTCTCATTTGCCGATTTTAGCGCAATCACATAAAAGTTTTTCCAATCTTTCTTAGAACTTCCCGATTTTCCCTCTACAACATTTGCTCCAATTGACGTCGCACTTCTTAGCAACTGGTCAAACACGGAATGGTAAATCCTATCGTACTTACATCCTTTTATAAATTCAATTACTTCTTTTGAAAAGTAAAAGCATCTATGGCTGATCTTGTAAGGTTTCCCTTCCTCGTGCAATTCAAAAGTTTCAATTTCATCCTCCATATTTTGAATTTTTACTTTTGAATTTTTACTTCTTTGCGTCCATTGCGTGAAACCTTACACTGCTGTAGGCACGTGTATTGGATCTGCATAATGCGCCAATCCATAATTACTTGTCAAACATTCCATCGGGTTTTTTACATGCCACTCAAACTCATCCCTGAAATGCCTGATGGCTGCTGCAACCGGCCAGGCCGCCGCATCACCCAAAGGACAGATCGTGTTTCCTTCTATCTTGCGCTGAATATCCCACAACAAATCAATATCACTCATCTTAGCTTTCCCATTCTCAATATTCAATAATATTTTTTCCATCCAGCCCGTTCCCTCACGACAGGGACTACATTGTCCGCAGCTTTCATGGCGATAAAATCTTGCTAAAGTATAGGTATGTTTTACTACGCACTGGTCTTCATCTAAAACAATGAATCCACCTGATCCCATCATACTGCCGGTTGCAAACCCTCCGTCGGCAAGGCTTTCATAGTTCATCAATCTTTTTTCTCCTTTGGCCGTTGTTAATAATAAATTAGCCGGAAGGATTGGCACTGAAGATCCGCCCGGAATACAGGCTTTTAATTTTTTACCATTGGGAATACCGCCACAATATTCATCACTATAAATAAATTCTTCAACAGAGATGGTCATCTCAATTTCGTAAACACCGGGTTTATTGAGATTACCGCAGGCACTCATCAGTTTGGTACCCGTACTTTTTCCAACACCGATCTTTGCATATTCTTCACCACCATCATTGATG
>JBBSJI010000132.1:0-6084 GCA_038257425.1 Chitinophagales bacterium | reverse complement strand
TCCTGTAATCCCTGCCCTGCCAGTCTTTAGCCTGTATTAATTCAGCATTGATTTTAAAGGCAAATTTATCAGAAACTTTTTTACCCCATCTCATATTCCAGTTATGGTATGGAGATGCTGCACGCTGGCTGTTACTGCCTACATGCATTAATCCTTCTTTAATTAAAAAAGATAAGCCCTGGTATTTGAAAGGGTTTTTTGAGGTCATTAATAAAGTACCGTTCATACCGCCTGCACCATATAATGCAGATGATGCACCTGATAAAAGTTCGATATTGTCAACATCCAGTTCGCTTAAACCGATAATTGCACCAACAGAAAAATTCAGACCCGGCGCCATATTATCCATTCCATCAACCAATTGATTAAAACGGGTGTTACCGCTTGAGTTAAAACCACGGGTAGTAGGTGTTTTAAATGTTAAAGAAGAAGTGGTTACATCTACCCCTTTTAAGGTGGTTACAATATCATAATAACTGCTAACAGCTGCATTACGGATATTGGCGGCACTTACTCTTTCAATTGAAACAGGAGATTCGAGTATTTTTTGAGGAACCCGGTTTGCAGCAACAACTACTTCCTGTCCAAGTATATTGGTAGGTTTAAATTCCACCTGGGTATTGGCATTAGCGCTTGATACAGTTACTTCCTGTAATTCATATCCTACTGATGTAATGAGTAAGGTAACCGGTAATTTTTTTACCGTCAACCTGAAATTTCCTTTATCATCAGTAAAAGTACCTATGTCTTCCCCTTTTACTATTACCGAAACAGCACCTGCACCTTCCTGTGTACTGCTGTTTCGAACATTGCCGTTAATAGTTACATTTTGGGCTATGGCAACAACAGTTATGATGTTGGCCAATAAAAATGTAACCAAATAGCTTGTAACTTTTCTCATATCGCGTTTTTTGGTTTTAAATTATACAGCAAATTAAGCATTGTTATTTCTACCTGAAAAATTTATTTTACAGCCCTGTTAACAAGTTGTTCAGGGGTAAATCAGGCTTTTAATCCACTTGATGGTAAATTAGCAAAATGAAATCCTTCCAATTTAAGCAGCAATCCGGTTTTTATAAAGGCAAAGTAAGAGATGTTTACTCAATTTCCAATAGTTATTTGGTAATGATTGCCAGTAACAGGTTATCAGCTTTTGATGTTATATTACCACGGCCCATACCTTTTAAAGGACAGGTGTTAAACCAAATAGCTGCTTATATGCTAAATGCAACAAAAGACATTTGTAAAAATTGGCTATTATCAGTACCTGCACCCGATGTGAGCATTGGAAAAAAATGCGAACCTTTTAAAATTGAAATGGTAGTAAGGGGCAACCTCACGGGTCATGCCTGGCGAACCTATTCTTCTGGAAAAAAAATCTTATGCGGTGTTGAAATGCCCGAAGGGATGAAAGAAAACGATTACTTTCCCAGCCCCATCATCACCCCAAGCACAAAAGCTGCTGAAGGACACGATGAAGATATATCTGCAGCAGAGATCATCGAAAATAAACTGGCCACAGCTGCCGAATGGGATACTCTAAAAAACTATGCATTGCAACTGTTTGAAAGAGGAAAACAAATTGCAGCAAAGCAGGGGCTTATTTTAGTAGATACCAAATATGAATTTGGAAAGATAGGCAATGAGATCATATTAATGGATGAAATTCATACCCCGGATTCATCACGTTATTTTTATGCAACTGGTTTTGAAGAAAGGCAGAAAAAAGGAGAACGCCAAAAGCAACTGAGTAAGGAATTTGTAAGAGAATGGCTCATTGCAAATAATTTTATGGGCAAAGAAGATCAGATAGTACCTGAAATGAGCGATGAATGGATAAATACAATTTCAACCAGGTATATAGAACTTTATGAAAAGATCATAGGAGAGAAATTTGTACCGGTTGAATTAAGTGATGAAGAAACTGAGAAAAGGATAAATGAAGTACTGAACTCACTCCATCCCGAGGGCTTACTCAATATATAAACTGATAATGTTATGCCAAAAAGGTCGTAAAAATTATTATGGCATAGGATTTGGCTTCCCCCTATTAAAAAAGAATAATGAGAAATTTCACGAGGTTTATTGTAGCAGGTTTATTGATTATGTTCAGTCTGGAATCAACAGCTCAGAATAAAGCTACGCTTCGGCAGCTTAACAGGCGCCTTAATAACTCACAGGATAATATATCAAAAACCCTGGGCAAGCTTACACTGGATAATAACGAGAAAACCGTGTTAAATGGCTTTTTATCACAAACAGACAGCCTGCAAAAAGCAATAATGAATGACAAAAATTTAACCATTGCCCAAAAAGTAATGGCATTAAACTGTCAATGTTACTTATACGATACCCTACAATCGGAAATAAAGAATAATTCTTTTGACGTTAACCTGCTAAGCGAAAGCAGGGACAATTTTATACCATTGTGGAAAATCATCGCCACTGAAAACTCGGCTGATGATATCCTTGTTTCCTCGGACGCAAAAACAGCTGGTGTAATGGCCGTAGCTTTTAGGGATTATCCACAGGCTGCCCGTATAAGGGATATTGCTACCTTAAAAACACTGGAACGCAACCCGGACAATATACCCCAGTTTCTGGGAAATAACAGCAACTATAAGCTGAGGGACTCCCTCATATTTATTTATGCCAATATGCTACCGGAGAAATTTATCTCCTATGTAAACAATTCAAAGAATGCAGAAATTGTAAAAGCTGCAAGAGAGCATAGAAATCCGCTTATACAAACTTTGATATCAATTTCAGCCGAAAAGAACGTAGAGAATTATCTTCCTTTTGCGGCTATGCTTACAGAAAAAAAGATCACACTTGCAGAGATAGACCAGCTTCGGTCAGAGCCCAGTAAATACTATAAGCAGATCGTGGATCTTGAAATGGCCAACCAACAGAGCTTTGTTAACGGCCAGTTGCCCATATATTTCATACCCACAAAATTTTATTTGAAAAAATATGCAAAGATGTTTTACACTGATGTAATAAACAGCCTGCATGAAGAGCCTACCGAAAAGGCTCGGTATTTTGTTCTGGATGATATGAGGCCACAGGATCTTTACTTTGTTATAACTACTGGCGAAACAGAATTATACACCAGCAGCTATTTATACACCTATAAAAAGCTGATGGGCAAGTTTGAGAAAGATAAATATGATGCCCTGTTTGATCTTGTAAAATATGATCAATACCGCAAATTCTTATTAATGGCAGGGCGATATAACACTGTTACAGCCTTTTTAAAGCAGATGCCGCAGCAAAGCAGTATTGAAATTGTAAAAAGGCTGATTAATGGCCTGGATGCCAATGATAATATCAACCTTGAGGACATCATTAATGTTGCAGAAACTTTTCCCGGTATTGCAACGGATAAATACCTCTCCGACCTCACGGCACAGGAAATTAAAAATAATTACAGCCGCTCAACCAATATTTCAAACCGTAACGGGATGAAAGTATACAAGCTGCTTGGCGAGATATTTAACGTGGTAAAAAGCAGCCAGGAAGGGAACAGGGCTGCACTCCCTGCTTTCTTTTCTGCTTATTACAAGATTCCACACATTTCACTGCGGGAAAAAGACGGATCAATAAATGAACTGGTATTGTTCTTTGGTGATGACGACGGCAAGAGTTCTTATACAAGCTTTCTTGCCTCATACAGCGATGCTTCACAATGGACAATTGAAAAGAACCCGGAGTGGGTAAAAATTACTTCCAGGAAAAAGCACCCGGTATCCATTTATGCAAATGCGCCGCTTAGTAATGATGAAGGGCTTGATTTAAAGGCACAGGAGAGCTTATCACAGTACCTGAAGGATAAAGGTATTGAGCCACGTATCCTTATACTAAGAGGACATAGCTACCATATGATAAACAGCTTTAAATTCTTTACGCCTTCGATCCGGCTGGGTATATTGGGATCTTGCGGAGGATATAGAGAGATCAAAGAGGTATTAGAAAAAAGTGCACAGGCCCAGGTTATTTCATCCAAGCAGATCGGCTCAAAACAGGTTAATGATCCTATGCTTAAGCTTATTAATAACAAGCTTCTAAATGAACAGGACCTGGACTGGGTTGAAATATGGGCTACCCTGGAAAAGCAATTTAAACCTAATAAACAGCTTTATGATTATTTTGAGGAATATGTACCTCCCTATAAAAACATTGCATTATTAGTAACCACCCTTTATAATAAAGCAGGTATCAAGTAATATCTCAGGATACAAATGCCAGGTGAACATACTTTATAAAAGACCATAAGTTAATTATTTACTAATTGAATTTTTGATCAGGTGCAGACAGCCTTTTTTTGTAAAAAAGGGGTAGATTTGCGTCAGTTATTGGGGGAAATTATTTCTCCACATTTTGAGTTTAGAATCCAATTTTTATAACAATTTGTTCGTTACTATATAAACCGTAGTAATATGAAATTAACTTTAAGGGTTTTTGCTTTATCATTCCTGTTGTGTGTTTCAATACATGCTTCAGCTCAATTACAACAATCACCTGAGCTTTTAGCAAAAGGTCCTTCTGTTACTACAACATCCAATTCAACAAAAGATTCTACTATTAATTATATATCCGAAAACCCGGTTATTGAGCGTGATACTTCCTTCATGCAGATAAATACTAAATTAAAAATTGCAGCAGCAAGATTAAAAGAAAAAACTGTAGGTATTGATGGATATGTACAGGCAAATAATTTTAATCCTGAATATTGTTTCCTCGTAGATATGTCAATCCCCTCAGGTAAAAAACGCTTTTTTGTTTACAATATTAAAAAAGGCGCTGTTGAATATTCCGCATTGGTATCACATGGCAGTGGTTCTTACAAGACGGGCTGTAACGATCAGTTGGTGTTTTCCAATATGCCAAACAGCAACGCAACCTCTTTAGGTAAATATAAAATTGGACAGGCTTATAAAGGTGCTTATGGACTTTCTTACAGACTGTATGGATTAGACAGCACTAATAACAATGCATACCATAGGGCTATTGTTTTGCATTCAGACACGAATGTACCCCAGGCAGAAAGATATCCCCGCCATATTTTTGAAAGTGCAGGATGCCCCGCAGTTTCCCCGGTTTTCTTAGCAGAAATCGGTAAATACATCAGGACATCTGATAAGCCAATATTGTTGTGGATCTATAATTGATCATTGCAAAAAAATCCTATCCTTACTGATTGTTCCTGTATTTTTTGTTTTCTTCAATAGTAGGCCTTAACCGCTTCTTACTTTTATTAAATACCATCATCCCTTTATCAATACCTTTACGCAGTTCTTTCTGTTCTTCTACAGGCAGGTTATAAACTGTTTTGCATTCAATACTGCAGCAGTCATCATATTCCTTTGCACAATCTTCGCATTGAATGAATAATAAATGGCAACCGTCATTTTTACAGTTGGTATGCGTATCTGCCGGCTTACCGCATTGGTGGCATTTGGCTATTATATCTTCTGTAATACGCTCCCCCAGCCTGTCATCAAACACAAAATTTTTACCTATGAATTTAGTTTCAAGCCCTGCTGCCTTTGCCTGCCTTGCATAATTAATGATCCCTCCTTCTAAATGATAAACATGGTCAAAGCCATGATGTAACATATAGGCACTTGCTTTTTCGCAACGAATACCACCTGTGCAATACATAATTATGTTCTTATCTTTTTTATCCTTCATCATATCAACTGCCATGGGCAATTGTTCCCTAAAAGTATCGCTTGGTATTTCAATAGCTTTCTCAAAATGACCAACTTCATATTCATAATGATTACGCATATCAATTATAACCGTATTATCATCCTGCAACAATGTATTCATTTGTGCTGCATTTACATACCTGCCTTTATTTTGCATACTGAAGCCTGGATCAGTAATACCGTCGGCAACTATTTTTTTCCGTACTTTAATTTTAAGTACCCAAAAACTTTTTCCTGCATTGTCTACAGCTATATTGAGCCTTATATCTTTTAAAAAAGGAATTGTGCTGAGATAATTTCTGAATCCATCAACATTACTGTCGGGCACACTTACCTGTGCATTGATACCTTCCGATGCTATATAAATCCT
>JBBSJI010000131.1:0-6148 GCA_038257425.1 Chitinophagales bacterium | reverse complement strand
ATAATATTATTGATGGCTCCCACCAGTTCCGATTCATGGAGTGAAGGAGGAATTAAGGAATGAGACAGGTTTCTTATTTCAACAATAGCAGAATTGATGAGGATGTCTGTTTCTTTTAAATAGGGATGTTCGATCTGCATTTCTCTTTTTGCAAGACCTAAATAGAGTAATGAGCCGGCCAATATCTGGTTAATATTATCGTGCAATTCTCCCCCAATTTCCTGGCGTTCCTGTTCCTGTGCCGATATAACCGCTTGTGTAATTTCCTGTTGTTTTGCCAACCTTTCTTTTTCCAGCGCTTTTTCTAAAATGATATTATCTGTGATATTACTGGCAAGGGCAAGTATAACATTTCGCCCTCTGAACTGTATACAGTGACTGCTGATATTCATATACATTTCTTCCCCTGAATTATTATAGTGCTTGCAGATGTTTTCCGATCTGAAATCAGTTTTACAGGCTTCAATGGCAAATTGCCTTAGCTTGCCCCGGTATTTTTCAGGGCCAAAATCAAGTATTGTTTTATCAAGGAACTCTTGTCGGGTATAACCATACAATTCTATTGCAGTATTGTTAACCTCCAGTATTTTCAGTGTGTCAATATCCCATATACTTATACATGCCGGATTATTGTTGAAAAGATAGCGATATCTTTCTTCAGATGCTTTTAATATTTCTTCGGCTTCTTTTTCTTTTGTTATATCTGTTTCAATAGCAAAAAAGTATTTCAATTTTCCGGTTTCATCAAATTGCGGCTGGGCTTGTATGCGTAGCCAGTACTTTCTTCCGAACTTTGAGTAATTGAGTATATCGCACTCAAATGGCTCTATTTTTTTTAGTTTATTGCGCATGTAGCGAACTACGGCCAGGTTGGTTTCATCACCCTGTAAAAAATCACCTGGTTTTTTACCGATCACCTCTTCAAATTCAAATTCGGTGATCTGCGTAAAACCTTCATTCACCCAAATGATTTCGCCTTCGGGATTGGTAATGATTACGGCATTGCTGGTTTCACGGGCAATAAAAGAAAGTTTTTCTATTTCTGCTTCTGCAATTTTTCTTTCGGTTACATCCCTGCAGTTAAAAACATATCCCGCTACTTCGGGATTATCAGTCATGTTGGTAACTTTACTTTCAATCCATTTCCATTCGCCCCCGGTATTCTTAAAACGAAGCAACGGCATTTCACGCTGCAAGTCTGGTTTCATTTGCAATAAATAATCTTTTAACGGATCTACATCATCCGGATGTAAAAAAGCAAATGCGTTTTTTTCAATGGTATATTCAGGTTCAAATCCCAATATTTTTTTAATAGCAGGGCTGCTGTATTTAAAATATCCCCTGTCGTCAAAAATGCAGATAAGTTCTGAGCTGTTTTGCACAAGCGATCTAAAACGAAATTCGCTTTTTGCAACCTGTAGCTCTGCTTCTTTTCTTTGTGTAATATCCTGGCTGGCACCAATTACCCTTACCGGTTTTCCATGCTCATCACGTATAATATTTCCCCGGTCGTGTATATAGGCATAAGTACCATCATCTCTTAATACCCGGCATTCAATTTCAAAAGAGTTATGTGTGGAAGTATATATTCCATCATTTATCAATTTCACTCTTTCTTTATCCTCGGGGTGAATGCGTGAGTCCCATGCATCTGTTATGGCTTTTCCTATTTTATTTTCTCCTGTTCTGAATATTTTTCTCCAACCCTCTTTGTTTCTAAAAACATTACCCGTTAAAAGGTTCCAGTCCCACACCATATCATTTGTAGCCTGGCTTATTAAATTATAACGTTCGTTACTTTTCTTTAATTGGAATTCAGCCTGTTTTTTTTCTGTAATATCAATCATTATTCCATTAAAAAGAGCCTCACCGGTAACATCATCTTTTCGAATGGAAACATATTCAATAAAATATAAATGGCTTCCATCTTTACATTTTAAAACACTTTCATAATTATGTATTTTATTTTGAGTTATAGCCTTGCTGCACAAATTATTTCGTTCTGCAGGTGAAAAATAAAGTTCCGATGCATTTATTTTAAGTAATTCATCCGGTGAATCGTATTTGAGCATTTTGGCAAATGCATTGTTGCAGTTTAATATCACTCCCTTTTCTGTAGATTGATATACGCCGGCCATATTTTGTTCAAAGAAGGTGCGGTATTTATTTTCACTTTCTTTAAGTTTGTCTTCAGCTTGTTTGCGTTCACTTACATCCCTGATGATCATAGAAGTTCTTTCCCGGCCATAAGAATCGGTAAATACAGCCGAGGTAATCTCTACCTCAAATTTATTGCCGTTTTTACGAAGCAGGGTAAGCTCTCCTTTTGCCGAGCCGCTGCGCTGGCGTTCTTCAAGCAATGTATGTAATCTTGGGTCTGTAAGATCAACAAGACCAAACCTGCCGGCAGCACAAATTTCATCCTCAGTCATTTTAAATATATCACAAGCTGCCGGATTAGCCGAAAGAATCTCTCCATCGGTAACAGTAAGCAATATGCCATCCATGCTGCTTTCAAAAAAGGAACGGTACTTGGCTTCACTTTCTTTTAAGAGCCTTTCCGATTCTTTTCGTGCAGTTATATCTCGCCCAAACATTAATATCTTTCCATCTCCCAGCATTTTTGCATTTAATTCAATCTCTATTGCTGTGCCATCTTTTCTTTTAATACGGCGTTCATTGCTGGTGGTTTTTCCTGCTTTTAATTCACTAAACTGTATTGGGTTTATTTCAAGATCCTGGGGAAATAAAACATCGGTTATATGTAATTCCAAAAATTCTTTCTTTGTATAGCCAAACATCTGGCAGCCACTGGGATTTACTTCTATGAATTTTAAACCGGCATCGGCAATACAAATTGTATCTGAGGCCTGTTCTATAAGGGTACGGTATCGAACCTCACTTTCCAGTATTTTACCTGTAAAAGCTATACGATCTGATACATCCTTGAAATAAACCGAAAGGCCATTTTGTGATGCAAAAGCACTTACAGCAAACCACTTATTGCTGCGTTTTGAAAAGGCTTCAAAATGTACAGTAGTGTTTTCACTGATCGCTTTTTGATAATTGTTGTAAAATTCCAGTGAATCGGGGCTGGCAAACATTTCATGTAAATTCTTGCCTATTACATCTTCCCTGCTTACACCAAGCAATATTTCAGCTTTTCTGTTCCAATAGGTAACTAATGAGTTATTATCCACCGCAAAAAAACCGTCATCAATACTTTCTAAAATGGTATTTTTTTCATCATATGCCTTTTGAAGCGCATGCTTAGATTTCTTATGTTCTGTAATATCTTTAAAGTAAACAGACAGGCCGGTAGGGGAAGGATAAGCACTTATTTCATACCATCTATCCAATGTATCATAATAGTCTTCAAAATTAACCACCTGGTTGGTATCTATGGCCTCATGGTATTTTTTATAAGATACAGAGTCAATACTGTCTGAAAAAACTTCCCACAGATGGTTACCCAAAATTTTATTTTTGGGTGTATGTAATTTTATTTCGGCTTCTTTATTCCAATAAGTAACAATCCAGTTTTTATCAATTGCAAAGAAGGCATCACCAATACTTTCAAGTATGGTGTTTTTCTCTTCGTAAGCCGCCTGTAAAGCCTTGTCTGCCTGTTTTCGTTTGCTGATATCCCGGGCAAACAACATAAACCTCCCATCTTCCAGTAGTTTTGCATTTAATTCCACTTCAATCAATGTTCCGTCCTTTCTCTTTAATCTTCTTTCATTGGTTACGGCTTTCCCGGTTTTTAATTCATCAAGTTTAAAAGGATTAGCTACCAGGTCCTCAGGAACAAAAAGATCAACAATCGTAAGGTTAAAAAATTCTTCTTTGGAATAGCCAAGCAAGTGATACCCGCTGGGGTTAATATCAATTATGCGCATTGAGGCATCTGCAATGCATATACCATCTGTTGCCTGCTCAATAAGGGTACGGTATTTAAGCTCACTTTCTGTTATCCTCGTTTCTGCATTTTTCTGTTCCGTAATATCCTGGCAGGTACCTGCTGCCCTTATGGGTTGTTTTTGTTCATCGTGATAGATCTTCCAGCGTTCCATTACAAATTTAGTATGGCCGCTTTTGGTAAGAATGCGGTGCTCTACTGTATTTACAGCATTTCCGGTAAGTGAATTTACAAAGGCTGTATTCACTTTTTCCCTGTCATCCGGATGAACAAATTCTAAAAATCCGGGATGAGAGGTTTCAAATTCACAGGCATCTAATTCAAAAATGCGGTAGGTTTCATCCGACCAGATAACTTTTAATGTTAAGAGATCGGTTTCCCAACTGCCAACCTTTGCTACTTCCTGGGCTTCCATCAAACGGGCTTCACTTTGTCTTAGTTTTTTTTCTACTAACTTCTTTTCTGTGATATCTCTTATAAAGGCACAAAAGAATGTGTTCCCTTCTTCCGTGATGGGCATAATAGTTAATTCTATCGGAAATTCTTCACCATTTTTTTTAAGAGCTGATAATTCTAAAAGTTTGTTTATTGCCGGCCCCTTACCGGTTTTTAGATAGTTTATTATACCCTCATCATGGCGTTTGCGGTATTGCCCCGGTATAATAAGTGATGAAAGTTTTTTACCGATCGTATCTTCCTGGGTCCATCCAAAAATGACCTCAGCCTGTGGATTCCAGAAAGTAATATTGCCATCCGTACTTATACAAATGATCGCATCCAGCGCCGCATTCATTATCAACCTTTGCGTATCTGTATTGATATCAATACCCGTAATGGCCGGGCTGTGCTCATTTTTTTTATCCTGGCATGCACTGGGATTGACAAAGCCTGAACCATGCGAAACAACATCTTCCGCTGTTTGCGAAACATATCGCCGGTGCATGATATGCGGATTGCTTTGTTTTTTTGGATTGGTCATTCTTCGTTTGGATACTGATTATTAATAGCATTTACAATGCTTGTTTCAACACTTATTATTATAATACAGTCAAAAAGACTGCCAGCATTTATATTTGTTGATTGCAGTTATTATATAAAAGTAATTTGGATATCCATATAAAGCATGCATTGCAAATGTATATTGCAATAGAATAGCATTTTATAGTGGAATCAAAGAAGTTTGTGTAGGTCTTATTCTACAGTATGTAATTAATGCTGAATATGATGTAGGCTGGTATTTCGTTTACGGAATGAACTGTTTGGGATATATTAGCTACTATCTAATGTGATGGCTTCTTTTAAAAGTTTTGTAATGGCATCAATATTTATTTCATCAATATTATTGAATATTTTATAGAATACCCGTTTATTAGTACCATGGGTTAAGTAATGATCAGCATCGGTTAATTTACAACCATACCAAAACCCCAGCAATACACCTTTTGTAATGCCGCCACGTGGAATGAAAGCCGGCCAGATAATACAAATACCTTTATTGCCATAAAAGAAAGGAACATTATAGGATATCTTTTCTTTGCAATGAGCCGGAAGGTTTTCAGTAATTACCTGCCTCAATACATCCACTATGATTCGTTCATTTTCTGTTACAGTTTCGTAAAGCTGTAAAACAGACCTGATCTTTGGAAAGGTATTGGCTTGTCTCATACTTCCAGCCTGAAATGGTGTGCAACGATCCTCATTTTTTTATTAAGATAAAAACGATGGGCATCAAAGCGCAGGTGATTTGAATTTAAGTGTATTGTTTTGATCGATCTTTCATTGGCAATGTTTACCAGGTGATCAAATACAAAAGCAGCATAACCTTTTCCCCTTGCCTGTGGCAGGGTGACAAAATCATCAAAGTCAATGATCAGCCCGTCATAAAGCGTTGTGGTGAACCTGAAACCTGCTACACAAACTGCCTGGCCGTTGTCTTCAAGATAGATTAACTGGTAGCCTTCTGTTTTCATTTGTTGGATAGCAGTAACAAAACTTTCCTGCGTATGGTGCGGCCTGAGTTCTTTCATAACCTCAAAGCATTTTTCAATATCTGTTTGGGTAATGGCATGATGTATCGTCATAAATTAATTATTGTTTTTTTTAAAGCTGTAATTTTTGGGGTCATAGGGCAGGCTATCGAGGTAATCTTTGTCCATGATAAGAATTTGAAGGTTGATAAAGTTAGCTGTTTTATAAATAGTATTTTGCGTGGAGGCGGCCATGATTTTT
>JBBSJI010000130.1:0-6348 GCA_038257425.1 Chitinophagales bacterium | reverse complement strand
AATTATCCATTAATTCGCCTTCCTGCTCTTTATTTCATCCCTGATGGCAATAGCCCTGATATAATCTTCATGATCCAGCACTTCGGAAAGTAAGCCTTCCAGTTCTTCGAGTGATAGAGATTTGAGGTCATCGCTTCCACCTGTTTCTGTGGTTACCGGGGAAGTTGATTTTGTTTTGCCATCATCTTCCATTAAAATGCCCGCCTGGTCTAAAATAGTATCATAGGTATAAATAGGGCAACCGAACCTTACAGCCAATGCCAGTGCATCAGAAGTACGGGAATCTATTTCCACAGTATCGTTGGCAGAACTGCAAACCAGCTTGCTGTAAAAGATGCCTTCCTGCAGATCGTTGATCACTACCTCGTGCAGGTCAACATTGAATGCCATCATAAAATTCTTCATCAGGTCGTGTGTGAGTGGCCTGCTTGGGCTCATGCGCTCCAAAGCCACAGCAATGGCCTGGGCTTCAAATCCACCGATAACGATAGGAAGACGGCGCAATCCATTTATCTCTCCCAGCACTACAGCATACGAATGCGTCTGTGTTATACTATGCGATAAAGCCACAATTTCCAGTTCAATTTTTTTCATATCCTATCCCTGTTACAAATTTTATTCCATTAGTGTAAACAGCAAATATAAAATAAAAGCCTTTCAAAACTAAGTTGAAAGGCTTTTTATATAAGCTGTAATTTAAATAATGTTTAAGCCTGTTTCAATTTCTTTACTGCTTCAATGATCTTTGGCATTACTTCAAATGCATCGCCCACAATACCATAATCAGCAGCCTTAAAGAAAGGTGCTTCAGGATCTTTGTTGATTACCACAATTACTTTGCTCCTGTTTACACCCGCCAGGTGTTGTATAGCCCCCGAAATACCAATGGCAATATATAGATTTGGCGCAATGGCCAAACCTGTTTGCCCCACATGCTCATGATGAGGTCTCCAGTCGCTATCAGCAACAGGGCGGCTGCAGGCTGTAGCGGCTCCCAGTAATTTGGCAAGATCTGTAACCATTGCCCAGTTCTCTGGTCCTTTTAAACCACGGCCACCACTAACCACGATCTCTGCTTCACTTAAAGGTACTTCACCAATTACTTTATCGGTTGAAGTTACCTGTACTTTAGCGGCATCAACTGTTGCTGCAAACTCAGCTACTTCAGCAGCACCTGTGGTATTTGTAATGCTGTATGAATTTGGATTCAGTGCAATGATCTTAATATCTGTAGCAATGCTAACATGCGCAAATGCCTTACCGCTGAAAACATTTTTCTTAACAGTAAACCCATTGCTCACATCAGGTAATGCTACTGCACCCGATACCAGTCCTGCTTTTAATCTTACACTTAAACGTGGTGCAATAGCCTTGCCATTAAAATTATTGGAGAAGATGATAACTTTTGCATCAATGGCTTTTGCTGCTTCTGCAATTATCTTTGAAAATACCTGGGCATCTACATGATCCAGCGCATCATTTTTAACGGTATGTACTTTTTTAATTCCGTAATTACCTAAACTTGCTAAATCATCGGCAACATTGCCTAACACGATGGCATCGGCAGTTGTTCCTAAAAGTTCGGCAACCTTAGCACCGTAGCTTGCTGCTTCAAAGGCTGATTTTTTGATGTGCCCTTCTGATTGATCTAAAAAAATTAAAACCATAGTAATGGATAATTTAATAATGGATAATTGATAATTTATTTGATTTTAAGTTTACTCGTTTTTACGCTTGCAATAAGCAATTTTAAAAGTTCTTCGCAATCCTTATTTAAAGATTCAAACATTTTCTTAGTGATAAATTCGGTAGCAAAAAGTAAATCCAGCCAATATTTTGATTCGTTTGCTTCTTTTAATCCAATACTTAGTTTATGTACAAAGTCTTTAATGCTCTCAGCATGTTCGGCTTCTCTAACTATTGCCCCTATTGACGTTCCGCTTCTTATCAACTGTTGAGATAAAATATATTCTCCGTGTTCTTTCTTCAGAAACTTATAAAGATTTACAATTCTTATTGCAAAATTGAAACTCTTATTTTTTAAAATATTCTCTTTCATAATGGATAAGGTTTATATAGTGAATGATGTTCTGAAATTAAAACATTATCCATTATACCATTATCCACTATCAATTATATAGCTTTCGCCTCTTCATGTAATAATCTTACCAATTCTTCAGGATGCTCTGCCGAAACCAGCTTTACACCTGCTTTTGCAGGAGGCAGTTCAAAAGAAGCAACTGATGTTAATGCATCTACTGCTACAGTCTCTGCCACATTCAGCGGCTTGCTTCTTGCACCCATGATACCTTTCATATTGGGGATGCGTTGCTCAGCCATTCCTTTTTGGCAGCTTACTACCAATGGCAGTGCTACTTTATTGGTTTCTTCGCCGCCTTCAATTTCACGAACAATAACTGCTGTTGATCCTTCCAATGTAAATTTTGTAGCCAGGGAAACATAGGGAAGGTCAAGCAATTCCGCTACCATGCCGCCAATAGAGGAGCCATTGTAGTCAATGGTTTCCTTACCTGTAAACACCAGGTCGTAATTTCCTTTTTTGGCTATTTCAGCAATTTGAGAAGCGATGTAAAAACTATCATGGCTATCTGCATTTACCCTGATGGCCTCATCACCACCCAATGCCAATGCTTTGCGTATTATTGGGTCGCTGTCTGCAGTACCTACGTTAACTAAATGAATAACCGTTGATGGGTCAGCTTCTTTCAGTTCAATGGCTCTTACCAGGGCATACCATTCATCGTATGGATTGATGATCCACTGTACGCCATCAGCAGCGAATTTCGTATTGTTATCGGCGAAGGCTATTTTTGCCATGGTATCGGGCGTTTTACTGATACAAACTAAGATCTTCATGCATTATTAATTTAAAATCCTTAAATAAGTTGTTTATGCAACTAATACAAAGATAAGTGATGCGAAGTTAAATTGATTACAAAACGTAAAAAATTATTGTTTAATGAGCAGGATAGAAAAATTGTTGGAATACATGAAAACATCCGGTAAGGATAGTTTTCTGCAACATGCATTGGCACTGGAATATATTAAGATAGATAAGGATGAGGAAGCCCGTAAATTATTCAATGAAATATTGTTGCGTGAGCCTACTTATATCGGGTCTTATTATCATTTGGGTAAATTATTAGAGCGTGTTGGAGATTATGATAAGGCAATAAGGATCTATAAACGGGGGATGGAAGAGGCGAAGAAGGCCAACGATCATCATACACATATGGAGTTACAGGCGGCATTGGAGGATATAGAAGAGTAAATGCCCCCTCCGCCCCCTGAAGGGGGAACCTTAGAGTTTTTAGAATCATGATGAATTAATAAAATCAAAGGGTACAAGCGTATGAATTTTTTGTTTCAAGAAATTAATTATAAACTAACTAATTAAGTTCCCCTTTAGGGGACAGGGGTATGAACTTACTTTTAAATTTTCAACAGTACATTAAACAACAAAATCTTTTTCACCAAAAAGATAAGCTTATGCTTGCCGTAAGTGGGGGTGTAGATTCTGTGGTACTCTGTGAACTTTGCAAACAGGCCGGTTATGATTTTGTTATTGCTCATTGTAATTTTCAATTAAGAGGAGCAGAGAGTGAAAGGGATGAAAACTTTGTAATGGAACTTGGCAAAAAATATGCTGTTGAAGTTTTGATTAAAAAATTTGATACCGAAAAATATGCCGGAGAAAATAAATTAAGCATTCAGGTTGCGGCCAGGGAATTGCGATACAAATGGTTTGATGAAATTTTGCAAAAACTAAAAACAGAATCTGTTTCAGCAGAGTCAAAATCCCCCCGAAGGGGGGTGGGGGGGCTTCTTACTGCCCATCACGCCAATGATAATATGGAAACCTTGCTGATGAATTTCTTTAAAGGCACGGGTATCAACGGACTTCATGGTATTTTACCCAAACAGGGAAATATTATCAGGCCCTTGCTGTTTGCTAAAAAAGAAGAATTGATTGGTTTTGCCACCGGTAATAAACTTGAGTTTGTTGAAGACTCATCTAATGCATCAGATAAGTATAGCAGGAATTATTTCCGTAACGAATTGATCCCTGCTTTACAAAAGGTTTTTCCGCAGGTTGAAGATAATTTGATCAATAATATTGATCGCTTCCGTGAAATTGAATTGCTGTACCGGCAATCAGTAGAGATGCAAAAGAAAAAATTACTTGAGCAAAAAGGAAATGAAATTCATATCCCGATCTTAAAATTGATGAAAACAAAGCCTTTGCATACGATCGTTTACGAGATCATCAAAGACTATGGTTTTACTGCTCACCAGACAGAAGATGTTACTGCACTGCTGAAAAGTGAGTCTGGTAAATATATTCAATCAGTATCGCACCGCATTATTAAAAACCGTAACTGGCTTGTTATTACGCCAAATCAAACTATGGAAGCCACAAATATATTAATAGAGGATGAGGGAAATTTGGAGTTCGCAGTTGGCAGTTTGCAAATAAAGAAAATATTCCCGTCCGACCAGGGCATCCGGGCGGGCAATAATCAATATTCCCGTCCGAACGGTTCATCCGGGCGGGCAATATTAAATAATCAACTTGTCGGACAACTAAATGCTGATGAAATTAAATTTCCCCTGTTGCTTCGCAAATGGAAAAAGGGTGATTATTTTTACCCGCTGGGTATGCAGAAAAAGAAAAAACTGAGCCGTTTTTTTATTGATCAGAAGTTATCAATTACGGAGAAAGAAAAAACATGGGTGATTGAGATGGATAAGAAGATCATCTGGGTAGTAGGTCTGCGTATTGATGACCGTTTTAAAATAAAACCCGGCACAAAGAATATCCTGCAGTTAAGTTTAACCCTTGCCAAATAAACTCGGGTGTTTAAGCTCTTCAATAATACCAGTAAATAATGCCGGTTGCAGGTAAGCAATTAATATCAATGTAAATGCAAGCCCGAATAAAGAACCCCATAAGTGGGCATCATGGTTTACATTATCGCCTCCCCTTTTGCCCATGTACACACAGTAAACAATGTAAAGTATGGCATACACGGTGGCTGAAATTTTTATAGCTCCATAAATATAAATACTGCTCCAGGGGCTGAAAATTATGGTTGCAAAAACTACCGCAGATACAGCCCCCGAAGCACCCAGTGAACGGTAATTGTAATCGTCCTTATGTTTAATGTAGCTGGGTATATCGGAAACTATTAATGCTAAAAAGTAAAGCGCCAGGTAAGAAATAATTCCACCCAGGCCATAGTAACTTAAATACAGTTCCAGATTGCGGCCAAAAAAGAAAAGGGTGAACATGTTAAAGATCAAATGCATCCAGTCTGCATGTAAAAATCCCGAAGTGATGAAACGGAGATATTGATTTTCTCTTGCCACCCGGTATGGCCACATAATGGTTTTATCTACCATGGCAGCATTGGAAAAACCGATCAATGAAAAAATAACATTGGCAGCAATTAAAGCAATGGTAACGGGATAATCCGAAAAATTCATATTTATTGTTTTATCCCGATAGCTATCGGGATTCAAATCTAAATCATTCTGTTAACTATGATGATACTTTTCGTTTCGGTTTATAGAGCAGGCTCTGTATACCTGTTCTGCAAGTATCAGCCTTACCAGCTGGTGCGGAAAAACAAGTTTTGATAAGCTCCATTGATAATTGGCCCGTTGCTTTACTACCTCACTTACGCCATACGCCCCGCCAATAAGGAATACAATGTTTTTTACACTTTCATTTGCCCTTAGCTGGATAAAACTTGCAAGTTCTTCGCTGGTTTGTTGTTTTCCTTTTTCATCAAGCAACAGCAGGTAATCTTCTTTTTGTAATAACCCTATGATTATCTCTCCTTCCTTTTTTTTAAGATCAATCTCACTTAAACTTGCTGCATTTTTAGGCATGGGAATAATGTTCCAGTCTGCTGTATAATAATTGCAAATACGTTTTGTAAATAAGTCAACGCCTTCTTTAACGTATGGCTCATGGTTTTTTCCAATGGCCCAGAATTGAATTTTCATGTTATAAAAATACGAAAGCTTTTTACAGGGTGTAATTTTAAATAGGCTTTACGGGTTTTGATAATACTATTGTCGTGACTTGATTATGAATGAAGCTACATTTTTTTGAAGAAGCAAAGCTTTTAAATAAAAAAAGTTATTGAAGATATTTAATGACCCGTCTGTAAGATTATTCGGTTCATTTAAATCATGGCCTCAGAAACAGTCCTGGCAAAAGAATTATGTAACTTCCCTCTTGTACCCCTAAAAGAAAAAACCCTGTAAATATTAGATTTACAAGGTCTCTGTCTTTGTGTTTGTGACCGCGTTAGGATT
>JBBSJI010000129.1:0-6482 GCA_038257425.1 Chitinophagales bacterium | reverse complement strand
TTGAAGTTCATCCTCAAATTAAAGCAGTAAAAGAAGATCTATACCGGCAAGGTGCCATCTATGCAGCCATGAGTGGAAGTGGCAGTACGGTTTTTGGTATTTTTCCGCAGGACCCCGTGGGTAATAACGAACCCGATACAAGTTCATTTAAAAAACAGGGCTATTTTACCCAAGTCATAAATTAGGTTTATCTTGCACCAAATTAATTATTATTAATACGCTTTTGAACATACCGTCTTTTTTATACAGCAATCTCGATCTGCTCAATCATCGAGGATAGGCCCGTCCTAACTTCCCCAGAGGGGAGGGATTTATACATTTTATATACTCACAGAACTTTTCACAATATGAACACAACTATTGCTATAACTGCAAATACTCAAAAATATTTGGACCTTGAAGATAAATATGGTGCACACAATTATCATCCTCTACCAGTAGTATTAAATAAAGGCGAAGGCGTTTTTTTATATGATGTTGATGGCAAACGTTATTATGATTTCTTAAGCGGCTATTCTGCCGTTAACCAGGGCCATTGCCATCCAAAGATCATTGCTGCGTTGGTTGTACAGGCTCAAAAATTAACGCTTACTTCTCGTGCCTTTCACAACAACCTGTTGGGTGAATACGAAAAGTTTATCACTGAATATTTTGGTTACGATAAAATATTACCCATGAACACCGGCGTAGAGGCAGTTGAAACGGCCATTAAGCTTAGCCGCAAATGGGGTTATGAAGTGAAAGGCATTCCGGCGGGCCAGGCAAAGATCATTGTATGCAATGAAAATTTTCATGGTAGAACCATCAATGTTATTTCTTTCAGCAGCGATCCCACTGCTAAAAATAATTATGGCCCCTTTGTACCGGGTTATGAATCTATTCCGCATAATGACCTGCCTGCTTTAGAAAAAGCCTTGCAGGATAAGAACGTTGTTGCATTTTTATTTGAACCGATACAGGGGGAAGCTGGGGTTGTTGTTCCTGATGAAGGATATTTTAAAGGAGTACGCAACCTCTGCAATGAATACAATGTTTTAATGGTAGCCGATGAGATACAAAGCGGACTTGCCCGTACCGGCAAAATGCTTGCCTGCGATCATGAAGATGTACGACCCGACATTTTAATCCTCGGCAAAGCCTTAAGTGGCGGGGTTTTACCGGTTAGTGCTGTGTTATGTGATGACGAGATCATGTTGACCATTAAACCAGGTGAGCACGGAAGCACCTATGGCGGCAATCCCCTGGCATGTGCTGTTGCCATCACTGCATTACAGGTTTTAAAAGACGAGAATATGGCTGACAATGCCGATGCTATGGGAAACTTATTAAGAAGCGAATTAGAAAAATTAAACTCTCCCTATATTTCCATCATCAGGGGTAAAGGCTTATTGAATGCAATAGTCATTAAGCATAGCAATCCCAATGCGGCATGGGAATTATGTTTACTCATGAAAGAGAACGGCCTGCTTGCAAAACCAACACATGGAGATAAGATACGTTTTGCGCCACCCCTGATTATTAATAAAGAACAGGTAATGGAATGTGTTGGTATTATTGATAAAAGTTTAAAGCAACTTTAGTTGTCAGGCCACTACTATTGCATCTTAATGTAAAATACTCCAGCTACTCAAAAAGTTTTTTAAAGCAAAATACTTTAATAGTGGCCAGACAACTTAGTCTTGGCTAAAGCCTTCCGAAGTTTTAAAAACTTCGGAAGGCTTTTAATATTTATCCCCACATATTGCAAATTAAATTAATTATTGTAATTTGTTCTTCAGTATAATTTTTATGCTTAAAAATCTTACCCCCCCTCCCCCGCTTTTAACTAATCACCTCAACAGTGTTGTTCAAAACACAGTATATTTTTACGGGGATTCATACAGGCCATACAAACCTCCATAGTATTATTAAATAGTAATCCAAATTCAATCCCTATAATAAAATTGTACAAGCATGTGATTTAGGATGTTTATTTTTTTTAACAACACTAAACACATTTAATATGAACACAGTAATAAAACTTAAAAACAGTATTCTCATACTGACTTTAGCGATGGGCATTATAATTTTTAATGGCTGTAAAAAAGCAGATTTAAAAAGCCCAGCGCCGATAAGTGCGGATGATGCAGCGGCCATCGCTAAAATGAAAGAAAATATAGCCCAGCAAATAGAAAAGCTGGGTGGCATACCTCAAGTATTCACGAGAAACCAACAGGCAAGTACCCAATGGGTTGACCAGTTTCGGAATCCGGTAACAAAGCAGCAGATGCAAAACAGCAATTTTACATCTGCCTGTAATTATGACTACCCGTCTTCTACCAGTTTGGTGCAATACTCAAGAGTATATCGTTGTGTAAGTACTCTTGATGGAGGCCCTGGTTATGCGTTGCAATTTGAGTATAATGTTACATGGAATAATAATATCGTACATGTAAACCCATATACTTTGGCTAAAACAACAGGCTATATTGAAATATACGACCCTTCAAGTAATCTTGTTCAAACCATTGTTCTTGATGCTGCCAATAGTGAAGTTTATATTACAGAAACCGGTGCTGCCGGGGGTGGATATTATAATTTCAAAGTAAAATTTATTACTACTGATTTTAAAAATGACCTGTTGCCGGCATATATACTAAATGGAGATTTTGGCACATACACCATAAAATTAGCCGCAACATTTGTTACTGATTGCCAAACCGGGGGCGATGCTTACGCATTATATGTGCTGCCTGTAACAACTTATGGTTTTACTGGCGCCAGCGGCAATGCCCCATGCGAAAGGAATGAAAAAGCTTTTTTACAGTGGGGACAGACAAGTAATAACTATATAAACAGGCTGGTGGCTGTGGGGTATGATGCTACAAGTTTATCTTGTGGTTATGGCAGCCCTTTTGTAAGGCCAGATTTACAACAGGTGCAATATTCTATTGATAATGGAGCTAACTGGGTTAATTTTACTAATGATGTAACCGGAAGCGGACTTCCGATAAGCTCAACGAATTACATAAGAAAAGATGATTTTGCACGTTCTCCAACTCTAACTCAAGGTACCCCAGCTCAAATACAAACAGCAGCCCATATAGCACTTATGCTTACGAATTTTATCCTAATGTTTTCTGGTAAATAAACATTGAATATCAAACAGGCAATGATTGCCTGTTTGATATTTTCATAATTATTCATTTTTCATGAAGCAGTTTTTGTTGATAATAATATCTTCATTTGTTTTGGTTACTAAAAGCAGTGCACAAAACGGCTGTGTAGATTCTGTTACTTTTAATCGTTTTGTATCTCCACATTTTGGATTTCCGTTAGATAATGCTAAAACCATAAGAGACTCTGCCGATAATTTATACATTAATGGATATGGAAACCCACCTGGGCAACAGAACTATAATATGGTAAAATTCAATGCCCGTAATGAACTGGTTTGGTTTAAAACTTTTAGGACTACACCCTTTACACAAATAACCCCGCAGGGTTTAAATACAATTGATAAAAATGCAAATTTAATTTTTTGCTCCGGAGGCAACAATAGCGTTATAACTACTATATTAAAATTTGACAGTGCTGCAAATTTTTTATGGGGTAAAAAATTTCAACGTTCGGATTTTCCATTAGTGCAAGGTGGATTGGGGGCGCCTATTACTGATGAATATAATGATATCTATGTAATTGGTCGTTTTAATGATGATAAAGAAAAGTCGCATATTGTTAAACTGAATGCACTTGGTAATATACAATGGAGCAAAAAATATGGCAATATCAACTTGTCAAAGTTTCATGCGTTGGAATTATATCTGGTTTCGCAAGATATAAATACAGTAGTGTTGTTTAATCATTTTTTTTATGATGCAGATTTTCCTAATGACCCTACAGCAAAACAAGGTTTGCAGATTATAAAAATTAATAAAGCTGATGGCAGTATCCTGCAGCAAAAAACCATCATGTATTACAACGATGCAGGTGGTAACAGCCAGAATTATTTTACACTTAAAAAAGTTAATTATAGTAAAACAACAGGCACATTTTTACTAGATAGCTGGGGGCAAATTTTACCGCCTTTTTTCAGAGCGCATATCCTTACAACTTTGGATAATGATCTTAATATTACAAAGTCTGTAATTTACAATTCCATACTTACCAGCCCACCGGAAATAATTAATATAAGCCCCAATAATGAAATCCTTATAACAGTAAACCGGCCACTAATTAACGGAAATTTTGATCTCAGTTTTAACTATCTTAATATAAGCAACAGTCTAGAGATAATAAGGCAACGGAAAATCAACCTGGCTAATCTTAGCTTTCCTGATTTTCCATTTACAGGAAGCCTTGCTTTTAAAAAAAATGGCTTCATCAATTTCCAACTCACGCTCGGTGCTTCTTCTGTAACGAATAACCCCATCTATTTATTCGACAATTCTCCTTTCTACCAAAGTATAAACAGTAATTGCGTTGGTAAGGATACAATAATTTACAATAAAGGAACTATTCATACATTGCCCGTAAATAATGTAGTTTATTCAGAAATTGCAGATATTCCTTTTTCGGTAACTAATCTAACCCCTGATCCCTATGAGGAAAAACCATTCCCAAAACAGGAAATCTGCAAAGAAGTAAGCATCTGCGATACCATAAAACTATTTGGCACCAAATACCATTGCCTCAGCAATCCACTCGATAGTTTTAAAATTATACGCAACCCATTATGCAAACGGATAACCAACTGGATGGTAGATACCAGTTATATTAAAATACTCAGCCAGAATGATACTGCTGTGTATGTACAATATTTACAAGCTTACAGGGGCAAAATAAAAGTTGGCTTTGGTGGCTGCTCGCTTACAGATTCGATAGACATTGAAGTGTACAATGCTAAAACCGGCGTAAACCTGGGCAAGGACACTATGCACTGCCCCGGCAAAACCATTGCCCTTAAAGCCGGTAAAGATTTTAAGACCTATTTATGGCAAAATGGGAGTACACTCGACAGCCTTGTAGCTGCACAGCCGGGCCAGTACCATGTAACTGCAACTGACAGTTGTGGTAATATTTTTAAGGATACTATTTTAATAAACCCCTTTGATGTGGTTTTACAAACCGATTATACAGGCGTGCTTTGCAGCAATTTAAAAGATACGGCTGTGTTTACATTACCCAGTCAACTGTATAATTATAGTTGGTTACCGGCTGCCACCGCAAGTTTAAATAATTATACCTGGCGGGTTTACCCACCAGCCACTACTACCTACAGCATTAGCGGCGAGCGCCTGCCGGGCTGCATTATAAGCGATACCGTTTTAATAAATGTAAACCCCAACTGCCTGCCAAATTATATTTATTTTCCCAATGCCTTTACCCCAAACAACGATGGGCTTAATGATACCTACAAGCCAGGCATAAACGGGCAATTGTTAGGGTATGAATTTATTATTTACAACCGCTACGGACAGCCAGTTTTTAAAACAACTGACCCTGCCCAGGGTTGGAACGGCCATTTTAAAAACAACAAAAATCCATTAACAGGTAGTTATGCATGGAGTTGTAAATACCAGTTTATTAACCGGCCTGTACAGCAGGAGCAGGGAACCTTTACGTTGATAAGATAAGTTGTTGTCAGGCCACTACTCACAGCCTTAAAGGAAAAAAGTATCAGCTACACAAAAAGATTTTAGATTAATGAAGCTTTATAGTGGCCAGACAATTTAGTCTTGGCTACTGACATCCGAAGTTTTTAAAACTTCGGATGTCTTTTAAATACCGGTGTGTTTCTTTTGTAAACCTTACCTTAGTCCTCTAAAAATATTTATGGATACTCATCTTCATCATGATCACAAAGAATCTCATTTAAGAAGCAGCGACCTGTTAAGGGATGTTGTTATTGGAATGAGTGATGGATTAACCGTTCCTTTTGCATTGGCTGCCGGCTTAAGCGGCGCCATTGATAAAAGCAGCATTATTGTAATTGCCGGTATAGCCGAGATTGCAGCAGGCAGTATTGCCATGGGCTTGGGCGGTTACCTTGCCGGCAAAACAGAACAGGACCATTATAAAAGCGAAGTGATAAGAGAATATGATGAAGTGGAAAACCTGCGCCACCGGGAGATTGAAGAAACCAAAGAGTTTTTTGCCAACATAGGCCTTAGCCCTGCACTGCAGGAACAGGCAACAGAAGAAATAGCAAAAGATAAGGACCGCTGGGTAGAGTTTATGATGAAGTATGAACTGGGCCTGGATAAACCCGATCCGAAACGTGCCACCAAAAGTGCTTTGAATATTGGCCTGTCCTATGTTGTAGGTGGTATCATTCCGCTTAGCCCTTATTTTTTTATTGAAAGTTCCTTTGAGGCCCTCAAAATATCTCTTATTGCCACTTTGCTCTGCCTATTCGTTTTCGGATATTTTAAAAGTAAAATGACGGGCGTAAACCCTTTATGGGGTGCAATAAAAGTTACTTTGATAGGTGCCCTTGCTGC
>JBBSJI010000128.1:0-6490 GCA_038257425.1 Chitinophagales bacterium | reverse complement strand
TCGCAATACGATTGACTACCTGCAGCGATATGTGGAAATGGAGCAAGTGCGCAATGCAGAATTTACCTGTCGCATTTTGGCCGATGATGAGCTGGACCTGGATGAAACCGAACTACCGCCCATGTTGATTCAACCTTTTGTAGAAAATGCTATCTGGCACGGGGTAACGAGCAAAGAAAAAAATATTAATATCACCATAGATTTTAAAAAAGAAAACAACCAGCTGGCCTGCATCATCTCCGACAATGGAATAGGTATCACCCAATCCATGAAAAATAAAATTGAAGGCAATGAATTACACCATTCTGTGGGGATTGAAAACATTCATAACCGCTTAAGATTATTGAATGAAAAGCATACATTACAAAGCAGCCTCAGCATCCAGGATAAATCAACCCTTGCCCATGCTGATGAACAGGGCACGATTGTAACTTTAAGAATTCCATTAGAAATTAACCAATCATGATAAACATCAAAACCATTTTAGTAGATGATGAACCCCGGGGGCTTACTTCTTTGCAAAAACTATTACAGATAAACTGCCCGGAAGTGGATGTTATTGCACTCTGCAATAGTGCCGAAGAGGCAAAGGAAAAAATTGTGGAACTAAAACCTCAATTGATATTCCTGGACATTGCCATGCCGGGCAAAACCGGCTTTGATTTATTAAGAGAACTGGCACAAATAAATTTTGAAATCATTTTTGTAACGGCTCATAACAGCTACGCCATCCAGGCATTTCATTTTAGTGCGGTAGATTATTTGCTAAAGCCCGTGGACGACGAATTATTGGTAGAAGCAGTAAAAAGAGCACACAAGAGGATAGAAGAAAAAACCAGTGGCCAGCATATTGAAACTTTTCTGCACAATATCCGCCAAAAGGATAGCCCGCAAAAAATGAAATTGTGTATCCCCTCTATAAAAGGCTTCCAGGTGATAGACATACAGGATATTATTTATTGCGAAGCCAGCAGCAATTACACCAACATCCATTTTACCAACCGCCCATTCATCTGCGCCTCAAGCCCCATACATGAATATGAAGAACTTTTAGAAGACTCTAATTTTGCCCGTATCCATAAATCTTATGTTGTAAACCTGGAGCATGTAAAAGAATACCTGCGGGGCGAAGGCGGTTCTGTCCTCTTATCCAACGGAAAAGAGCTGGAAGTGAGCCGCAGAAAAAAAGAAGCATTTTTTAAAAAGATGAAGAGCTATTTTAAGTATTCGTGAACTAGGCTTAACTGGATGGCTTAAGCATTTTATTGTATCCAAAGAAAGGTGTTGGCGCACCGGAATTATTTCGCAGCAAGCTATTTTACAACCGTGCTGCAAAGTAAATTTCATCATTTTGATGCTTTGGCAAAACGGAAAAATATAAGCAAAGTAAAAGCACCATACCTAACCAGTAGAGTTTTCAGGTTGTATTTTACACAAAAAAAGAGAAATGGAAGAACTGCAGGGAGAAAGCATAAAAGAAATGATTGTTAGTAAATTTAAACAACTTAAGGAATGGCTGAAGCCTAACCCTGAGGATAGCATGCTGATCACTTCTTTAAAAATGATTTATAAAATAATCGCCGTTTTATTACTGATTGCCTTTTCGCCTGTAATCATTGTCATTTTAATTTTCGTGTTTTTTGCAGCTTTGTAAAATTTTGATTATGTCTATTTTACGCTCTCCCGTATTTATCATTTGCCTGCTGCTATTTATCATCCACCAGCTATTACAAAAAGTATATGGCCAGCATTTTCCTTTAGTGGACAATTACCTGGACAACGTGCTGGCCATGCCCGTAATACTTACCCTGTTTTTGGCAGAACGAATGGTACTATTCAAAAAAAAAAGAAATTATCGGCTTCCTGCTGCCGACGTTATAATTGCCACGGGCTACATTATTTTAATAACAGAAATAATTTTCCCTTTGTTGTCCAATAAATATTCAGCCGATTGGGCCGATGTTATTTTTTATAGCATGGGGAGTATCTTATTTTATTTTACCATTAATAAAACTGGCAGGGGCCGGTAAGTGCAAGGGGGAGCATAGGCATACCGGACGACGTAATTGCCCAGGATCGCTGGGTCTTTTGCAACCCTATTGCTTCCAATTATTAATTGAATTCTTAATGGCTGTACTCACCGGAACCTCATCTTCAAACGACCAGTCAAGGGATTTATAGGTGGTGGTGTTGTCTTTGGTGGCATGGTAAAATACAAGTGCTTTTACTGCGGGATATTTTTGTGGCAAAGAAGTCAAAGCATCTGTAAACCATTTTACACGGCTGCCGCCAACGGCGAGAGAACCAAATTCTGTAACGATCATGGGCTTTTTATACAAGGAAACAGAGTCGTAAAATTTTCCGAAAATATCATCAAAACTCCACCACTGGCTCCAGGTAGCTACGGCACCATAATTAATTGCAGTAACTCCCGTCCAGTCAACATACTCATGACCCGGATAAAACTGTGGATAGGTTTTATAGGCAGGATGTGGAGACCATAGCCAGATAACATTGGTAGCTCCTTTAATTTTAAACCGCTCATACACATGGCGCCAGGCAGCGATAAAATCTTCGGGTTTATTATTTTGTGGTCCCCACGGATAACGATAGGGGTCATTCATTTCATGTGCAAAACGTAAATAAAAAGGCGCACCAAATTGTGATGCAGCATCTGCCCATTTATCGATGTAGGCATCAAACCGTCCTTCGGAAATTTCTTTCATACCCTCTTTATTTTTATTCTTTTTATCTGCAATCACAGGAAATATTTCCGGGTCAAAATCGTCCAGCCATGGCTCCCAGGTTATCATGGGTATAGACCCTAAGTTGTTTATAGCCTGTGCTCTCAATGATGGAAAAACTTCATTGCTTTTACTGCCCCAGGCTGTGTAAATAGATATGATGGGAAACTTTGTTTGCAAAGAGTCTTCTAACGCAATGATTGGCTCATAAGATTCAACGGTATTATCGTCATAGGCTCCTAGTAAGATGGTGTCCAGCGTGCTAAACATTGCCTTGCTTGAACGGTATTTAAAAAACCATAGCAATGAATCCTGCCGGGTACCACGATCTTTATCCAAAATATTTTTTTCCATTCGTGAAAATTTCAGGTTTGCAGTACTCAACAAGTCATCCAGGGGTCCTTTATTTTTTTTGCCTGCCAGTGTTAACAACAGGAAAAGAGCACCGCCGATGATGACGGCAATTAACAATAAACCCATTCTTTTAGCCGCAGTATATAATTTACCCTTCACCATTTTGTAGTTAATTTATTTTGTATGCTGAATGTTATTCAATTCCACTTTGCTCCAGGGATCTTCAATTGAAATATTTCTTGATTCAAACGC
The DNA here is from genome assembly GCA_038257425.1 of Chitinophagales bacterium. Taxonomy (GTDB): domain Bacteria; phylum Bacteroidota; class Bacteroidia; order Chitinophagales; family Chitinophagaceae; genus Ferruginibacter. Next base: position 3,140 of record JBBSJI010000128.1, on the reverse strand, counting down.
TGCAAATAATCCTCCAAGACTCATCAAAAAAGAGATGATGGAGAACCCTACCATGCCCCAGATAAATCCACTGGATAATTCAAGCCGGGCTTCGGCAGTAAAATATTTTCTCATGATTACCACAAAAAATATGGTAACTACAAAAAGAACCTGCTGAACTAATAACGGACGAACCAACGGCGTAAAACCTCTTACTGCCCGCTTGGCTGTAGGGATATAAGGAATTTTACCATTCCATAGAGACAACAAAAATCCAAATGCAAATATTGGCCAACAGGCATATTTTAAAAAAATTCCTCTAAGGTGTAATCCTTTTTCAACGGCGGGATGGCAAAACCATTTTTGAACATACAGGTAGATGGAAACGCCGACAATGGCCACCGGCAACCAGTTCAATACAAAATCAACCAGGTGCATATCGGCAGGTAACCAGCCCAGCCATAAATACAAATAAGGAAAGAGAATGAACAAAAACATAGTAACTCCCGAAAAATAATAACTGCCTATCATGCTGTAGGATAAACGTTGCCAGAAGGATAATTTTTTCCAGAGCACCGGTAATTCTGCAAACAAAACTTCATGTACACCTCTTGACCATTTTAATTGCTGTTTGCAAAACGAACCCAAATCTTCTGGTACCAATCCACGGCTAACAACAACAGGTACATATAAAGATTGCCAACCGGCTGCATGAATGCGTATAGCGGTAACGAGATCTTCTGCCAATCCTAGTCCATGTCCCCCGATACTTTCCAACGCCTTTCTTCTAAAAGTACAATTGGCACCAATGGCTACAGCACAATTATAACCATTCATGCCCATTTGCGTGGGGCCATAAAATCCATAAGATTGTTCAGCGGCGCCCTTTGCCGTAAAAGACCGGTATTGATTGTAGTAAGCCTGGGCTACCTGTACAAAACCCAGCTTTGCATTGGTAAAATAGCACAACACTTCATCAAAGAAATTTGGAAAAGGTATATGGTCAGGATCCAGCACGAGGATAAAATCTTCTGTAGTTTTTTTTAATGCTGCATTAATTTTTCCGGCCTTGGCTCCCGGCAGATCCAGCAATTCCAGCCAGACTGCTCCGTATTTTTCAGCAACTGCTTTAAATGCAGGATCTCTTGTGTCATCCAATAAATAAGTTGTATGCGGATAATTTATTTTTGAGCAGGCTTCCAGTGTTTTTTCAAACATACTAAGCGGTTCACCGGGTGAGCTGGTAGTAAAAATGGCCACACTCAAACCTTTTGGGGCTGTAACCGGGTCAGGAATTTTGATGCCAAGATAACTGATCCACAAAAAAATCATACGTAAGATACCCCACCAGAACACAAGTGATAACACAATAAAGAGCGGAAGTGATGCTGCATGTTCTTCGGTAAACCACCAGTTAAATAAGTTGATGATACATAAAATACCGGCGATAATAAGAGACAACAGGCATACTTTATGTATCGCACGAAATGGGCTTGCCTTGCGGAACAACCACAAATTTTTACTTTCGTTTACCATTAATAAAAAGGTATTTTAATTGGATATTGCCGGCATTACTTTTGAAAAAAATCAAGCTATTGTAGGCATAGTTGCCACTGATATAAAATTGTTTGGAGACCTTAATATTTAAGCCACTGTAAATCTCTACCGGCGTATAACTAAGGCTTGCATATGTTTTATTAATAAAGAACGGCCCTGCTCCATTCCTGTCAGTATACAATGCAGGTTGACTGGCCCTGGCATAAAAGCCAACACTGGCACGGGAGGTAAAACTTACAGATGTAGAAAGCGGTACGCCAATAGAAATTAAAGCTGCATTTACATACTGCTGGTTGGGGGTAAAGTACGGATCGTACACTCCTTCTACTTCTTTGTAAAGCACATAAGGCGGCGTGAGAGCCGTTGTAGGAATAAAAGTATTTATATCTGAATTGGCATAAGAAAAAGAATAACCTGCTTTTAGCGAAAATCCATTTTTATCAATGAGGGGAGCCAGTAACCAGGCGTAGAGTGTGTTGGATAAATTACCATCTTCAAAATGCTGACTTTGATAAGCCACCCTTCCCAACCATTTATTATTGTTATTAAAATTTAAACCGGCTTCCGATACCTGGTATAAAAAAGGATTCCTAATACTCGCAAGGGTATATTGGTAAGGTTTCTTTTCGGTTCCTGCATCTGCTGAAAAACTGTTTGATAATTTTTGATTCAACAATATTTTCCAGGTAGCATCTCCCTGGTAATTATTGCCCTGGAAATAACCTGCTGCCACTTCAATAGTTGTTTTAGTAGCTCCAATGAAGATTTTATTGCCAGCGCTTATCCATGAAGTTGTATACGCCTGTTTCGTATTTTGCTGATTAAAACTGCCTTTTATAAAAGGAGATAATAACCAGGACTTGTACATGCCTGCCTCGGGCTCAATAAAACTTTGTTGCAAAGGTTGATCATCTGAATAAGAGTCCCCTTTCATTTTTAAATATGGGGCGGTCATCTCTTCAATATTCAACAGGATACTTTCGGCTTCCTTATTTCCCGGATAAATGCTGTTTATATATTGGGCTCTTTTTTTAGCCGAAGAAATGTGGCCGTTCTGCAAATCTATCCAGGCAAGAGAAATATTGGCCTCTGCATTTTTTTCATCTGCGGTGAGCACTTCTAAAAATAACAGCCTGGCTTTTTCAGTTTTGTTCAGTTGATAGAGGATGCGGCCATAATCCAGTTTTAGTAAAATATAGGAAGGATAGAGTGCTATCCCCTCTTCGTACAGTAATTGAGCTTTTTTAAATTCTTTCATCCAGTACAAGATCTGCGCCTGCAATTGTATTCCATATTGATCTTTTTGATGGGCATTATACAAAGTAAGCAGCTCATTTGCTTCTGATAACTTTTTATCATATGCTTTTGAACGGGCTAAATTGATAGTATCTACAGGTTCGGTTTGGGAGTAAGCTGTCATGATTATAAATGACAGATTTATTAGCAGTATTAGAAATTTCATCGTGGTGTTTCAGAGTTTGAATACTTATTCAGGGTGAAAAGTTACCATTAGTTTGAATGCCGAAAGGATAAAACATATTTCATGACAAAGCAATGACTTAGCAATTTAATAATTTTTTGCTTAAATATGGAGTATTGGGAAT
>JBBSJI010000127.1:0-6578 GCA_038257425.1 Chitinophagales bacterium | reverse complement strand
TAACTTTTTCATTATTTCAGTACGGCTTGCCTTTTTTGATTTATCAACCTGACGCAACAATTTTGACATACCGATATCTTCAAGTTCATCTTGACTTACAGTTGAAGAACCAACTCCTAGTTTTTTAAGCAGGTCTGTAACAAATTTTAATTCGTTACTATTTTTTGGGGTTACTACTAACGCTTTCATGTGACAAATATACTAAAAAAGGCACTGCCTACAACACGAACTGTGCAACTTGGGCATGACAAGCAATATTCAGCTGCAGTTCGCTACCAATCATTGGCTATGGGCGTGACCGTTTGCTAATTATTTTTAATTTCAATTTTTAAATTTCGTTGCTTAATTTACATCGTCCGGGGTCGGACACAGCTTTGAATACTCCAAGCTACACACAGCCCTGGACGTAGGTTGTATTTACGCTACACACTCCCCATAACGGTTTTTATAATAACTATTTAAAAAAGAATGAATTAAAAAAATTGTTTCCTATTTTTAATAGCGCATTTTAACACAAATACAAATGTTAGCTGCAATTTTACCGACCACCATTATGACACGACTTTTTATCGCAACCATACTGACCCTAATCACTTTGACAACAACAGCTCAAAACAAAATGCGACCCGTTGACGATTTAATAAATAAAACTGACCCTGGTTGGACACTTGTAAATGATTGGATTAAATCGGCAAAAAATAAGGTTGAGATTTTACCAGTTGATACAACCAAAGCAAAAGACGCTTTGTACAAAACACAAGTGACAACACGTTCGCCAATGGGAGCAGTTGTTTACATGACAGGCGGACTTTTGATTGATGACGGTTGGATAAGAATTCTTGGTTCAGGTAATGAAAAACTTAATCGGACACTGCCAGATTGGAACAAAGGAAAATCATTTAAAGAGTTTGGAGACGCCCCAACTTTTTTATTAATTGCTGACGATGCAATTGGCGGCTTTTATCTTTTAAACGGCAGTGGGCTTGGTAAAGACCTTGGAAATATCTATTATCTTTCGCCAAACAATTTAGAGTATGAACCTCTTGACATTACCTATACCGAGTTTTTGCAGTTTTGCTTTAACAACGACTTAGACAAATTTTACAAAGGCAACAGGTGGACTAAATGGAGAGTCGAAGTATCCAAATTAGACGGCGACAAAGCTTTTAATTTCTATCCGTTTCTTTCGACAAAAGAAGGTAAAGACATTAACAAAAATTCACGGAAAGCTGTACCGGTTGAAGAGCAATACAGCCTAAACCTTGACATGCGGAAACAACTTGGTCTTGACAAATAAAAACAGCCTCTTAAATGGGTTTTGTGTTATGGTGGGCTGACGAACAAAGGCTTATCTTTAGTTTTTCAATTGGGCTTTTGGTTAGGGGCTGGCTGAAGTCCCTGCTTCCCACCACAACACAAAGCTCTGAAACATTAGCTACAAAAAAAACGACCCTTCATTTATGAGACTTATACAAATGATTTTAATACTTTCAGTTTTTGCAACTTGTAATACCAAGCAAGATGCAAAAGAGTCAACAAGGCTTAGTCATCAAAGTAAAATATTAATTCAAGAAAACAAACTAGACGAAGCATTAGAAATTATTGAAAAATCTATACAATTAGACTCAACAAACTATGTAGCCTTTAACAACAGGGCTTACATAAAGTTTCAAAAGGATAAGTCAAGCAAAGATGCTTTTGCAGACTACTATAAAGCACTATTATTAAAGCCTAATTACGAAATATCTCTTTTTTCTTTAGCTAACTACTACTTTGAAATAAAAAATTACGACAGTACTATTTCAAGAGCAAATGATTATTTTGACTACGCTGCTAAATACAATTTCGACAAAAAGCAAATACAGCACATTTACGCAATACGAGGGGAATCTAACTATATGCTTACAAACTTTGACGATGCAATTACAGATTTAAATAAAGCAATAGAACTTGATTCTACTGACGCTGGTTCCTACAAAAATTTAGGCGATTGCCATTTTTACAAAAAATCTATTGACCAAGCAATTAAGGAGTTTCCAAAGGCAATCGAACTCGACAAAAATTATTATCAAGCTTTTTTAGCAAGAGCTAGATGTTATGAAAAACTTAATACTTCAAAAAATTTAGCTTTGGCTGAACAAGATTATCAAGCTGCTTTTAAAATTAATCCAAAGGTTGACGATATTTATGAAACTAATTCAACATTATTTATACAAATCAAACAGTCTATTAAATAAAGCCTTGCCGCTGCAGGCAGCCGCATTGCCGGCGTCTCGTTTTCAACCAACGCCGTACCAGAATCTAAACCTAATAGCAAGTCTAAATGTTGTCGAAGTCTTGTTAAATAAATCCATAACTACAAACCCAACTTCACTGTTTTTCACTAATTTTATTTCCAAAAGCACTAAACTCTAAACTCTAAACTCTAAACTTCTAAACTTCTAAACTTTCTAAACCACTAAACCATCTAAACTAATTCACTCATGCCAAAACCATCACCCTCCACCTACCCAGCCTATTTTAAAAATTATGTTGACAAGGTACCCGAAGAAGATCTTACAACAGCTTTCAGCAACCAGTTGCCGGTTATCATCAGCCTGCTCAATTCCATTACCGAAGACAAATCGATGTATGCCTATGATACCGGAAAATGGACACTGAAAGAATTGCTGCAGCACATGATTGATACAGAAAGAATATTCAATTACCGGGCATTGTGCATTGCCCGTAAAGAATCTGTTTCTCTACCCGGTTTTGATGAGAATACTTATGCAACACATTCCAATGCCAACAGCAGAACCTGGCAGAGCATGGTAGATGAATTTTTAGCTGTACGCAAAACAACAGCATATTTATTTGACAGTTTTAACCAGCAAGCTTTAGATGCCTCCGGTATATCCAATAACAACCCCGTTACCGTAAACAGCATTGGCTTTACAACCATCGGTCATTTCTATCATCATAAAAAAGTAATAGAAGAAAGATATTTATAATGCAAGTTGAGAGGTTTAGGAGTTTAGAGGTTTAGTGGAAAAGCTAATAAATAAAAATGCCATCGTTATTGATGGCATTTTTTATGTAAATTTTTTTATCTAAACTTCCTAAACTTCTAAACTCCTAAACCTTCTTAATTGCTCTTAGCCGTTGTACTCTGCGTAATCATACTGTTCATCACTTTCACTGTTTCATCAATATAAATATCGCCGCTTACCCTTTTAAGCCATGCTGTATTTTTCTCGATCTTCTCTTTTGCTGAATTGATGGTTGCCATATCTGCAGCATTGTTCTTCACGGTCATTTCTTTATTAAGCTTATACAATTCATCAAGCTCTTTTACTTTAGCTTTAAATTGCTTCTGCTCTTCTTTATACTTAACCAGGTTCAAAGAATAAGCCTTATCGCTGTACTGCTCTAACCAGCCAATGCTTTCTTTTATTTTAATAAAAGTTGGATTCTTAGCGATCTGGTTTCCGCTGTAACTGATAACCACATCATTGCTTACGGTGCTTGTCCATGGCTTATATTCCGCCCTGGCAATTTCATCCCATGGTAAAGCCGCTGTATTGTCCTTTTCACGAAATTTTAAATACTCCATCCTGTCGGGGATAACAATATCAGGCGTAACGCCTTTTAACTGGGTAGCACCGCCATTTACACGATAAAATTTCTGTAAGGTAAGTTTTACTGATCCAAGGTCTTCTGCATTTTTATTGCTGAACAAGGGGTTCTCACTTTCAGGATTCAAAGGAATGCTGCGCTGCACTGTTCCTTTACCATAGGTAGAAGTACTTCCGATTATTATACCACGCTTGTAATCCTGTATTGCGGCTGCAAATATCTCAGATGCACTTGCACTGAACTCATCAACCATTACAGTCAGTGGGCCACTGTACAAAACACTCTTGTCTTTATCCTTCCACTGGTAAGGTTTGTCTTCACGGCCTTTAACCACAACTACCGGTCCATCTTCAATGAATAGACCTACCATCTTTACTACCTCAGGTAAAGAACCACCGCCATTGCCACGCAGGTCCATAATAATACCTTGCACATTTTCTGCTTTCAGCTTTTCAATTTCCCTTGCAACATCTTCTGAACATTTAGCACCGTTGGGATCAGCAAAATCAACATAAAACTCGGGCAGGTAAATATATCCTACTTTATGTTCACCGTTTATTATTGCACTCTTGGCAAAAGTATCGTCCAGTTTTATTTCGTCACGGATGATTGGAATAACAACCACAGATCCATCCAATCTTCTTACCGTTAAACGAACTTCAGATCCTTTTTTTGCTCCCCTTATTATCTTTACAGCATCAGTTACAGAATAACCGGTAACATCTACCGGCTCTTCTTTACCCTGGGCTACTTTAATGATCTCATCTTCTACTTTTAACTCTCCGCCTTTCCAGGCTGGTCCACCTGAAATAAGTGAGCTGATTTTTATCTTGCCATCATCTTCTTTCAATTGTGCGCCAATACCATAAAAGCTTCCTTTAAGCGATTCATCAAATGTACGCTTATCAACAGGTGCCATATAATTGGTATGAGGATCCATAGTGCCTGTTATAGCATTTACAAACGTGCTGAAATTTTCATCGTTGTTTTCACGGGTTATCCTGGTACTAAAAAACCGGTCTATCTGCTTTCTTACCGCATCTCTTGATTCTCTTTCAAGGGTTGAGTCTGCTTTAAATTTAAAATCAGCTTTCCCTTTATTTTTTTCCCTGTCCTCCAGCATAATATTATACTTATCCAAAGCAAGATATTTTAAACGCTTTCTCCATATATCTTTTCTTTCTGCCTCTGTTTTCGGGTTGCTTAATTTTTCCCTGTCAAGCATTACGGATTCATCTTTTGTATAATCAAAAGGCTTTGCCAGGATATCTGTAAAAAGAGCTGTAGTTTCTTTAAGCCTGTTTATATAAACTTCGTTGATGTTAAAAAAAGAGATCAGCTCCGCTCCACGAATTTCGTCATCTATCTTAGACTCAAATTTTTTGAATCCTTCAAGATCGCCCTGTAAAAAAATGTTCTTATCCCCATCAAGGTCTTCAATGAATTTTTTCAGCACCAGTTTTGAAAAATTGTCATCAATGGGTTTAGGGCTGTAATGTCCCTGCTCCAGTAACAAACCAACATTACGGATGATTCTTGTGTACTTGGATTTTGGATTATCGTTGTCGCTTTTTCCCTGTGTTTGAAAACCAATAAAAAGGCTGGCCGCTGTAAGCACCAGTATAACCGGAATAAATTTTTTACTCATCATAAATTTTGCAATTTTTTGCATAGTGTAAAAATAAAGGAAAAACATAGTTTACTTTGTTATAAACGAAAGTTTTAGAATAATGTTTTGTTAAACAAGATTTTAAGGAAATGGGTAATGATGAGCGGTAAATAATATAATTACTTCATCCGTGAAAAGGGTCAAAACCAATTCAAAAAAAAGCTCCCGCATTTAGCGGGAGACTTTTCAGGGTAATCGAGGGGGCTCGAACCCCCGACCCTCAGAATCACAATCTGATGCTCTAACCAACTGAGCTACGACTACCATTTTTAACAGGGGGCAAAAATAAAGAAAAACCGTTCTCCTTCAAAATACATTTTGAGCAGCCTGCTTTAATCGCTTACTTTTGCAGCCCAAATAAATTTCAGTTAATGCAATATATTTTACCGGTCCTGTTATCTTGCTTTACAGGATGGTTTGTGATCTGGCTTACCATTAAAATCCTCTTCAGGCCGCATAAGCCGATCCAGTTTGCTGGTATTAAGATCCGGGGCATTATTCCGGCCAACCAGCAGTTAGTTGCAGAAAAGATAGGCCGGCTGGTAAGTACCGAATTATTTTCACTGGATGCATTGCAACAAAAAGTAACCGATCCCGAAAATTTTAATAAGCTGAAACCCGAAATTGAAACGCATATTGATAGTTTTTTGAGGGTGCGGTTAAAAGAAACATTTCCCATGCTTTCTATGCTCATGGGCGATAAAACCATTAATCAACTCAAGGGGGCTTTTTTAACAGAACTGGAAAGTCTTTTTCCGGTTTTGATGAAAAGCTATATTACCAATCTGCAAAAAGAATTTAATATTGAAAAGCAGGTTTCTGAAAAAATTGCCGGTTTTTCAATCAGCAAGGTAGAAGAACTGGTTTCCAGATCGGCAAAAAAACAATTACTTAAAGTACAATTAATGGGTGCAGCCATCGGTTTTATTACCGGCCTGTTACATATGCTCCTAAATCAGCAACTCTTTACCTAAACATTTGTTAACAAGCCTGTATTTCTACACTTTATAATACCACTCATCACCTTAACTGACGTTAATGTGACATTTTAAAAGGTACTTTGCAAAAATTATTTTATACCAAAGTTGAAAACAATTTCACTAATGATAAATTCGCTTAAATTTTTACTGGTTTGTGTGTGTACAATGGCCTTTTCAATAAGCTACGCTCAAATGCCCGGTGGAGGCGCAAACCGTGGCCAGATGGGCGGTCAGAATATGAACCTGGGCCATTTTTATGGTAAGGTTTTAGAATCTGTAACTAATAAGCCCCTTGAAGCTGCTTCTGTGCT
>JBBSJI010000126.1:0-6801 GCA_038257425.1 Chitinophagales bacterium | reverse complement strand
GGAAAGCCTTATCCTGTTGATTATCCTGCGATCAGTGATTTTAACATGCTGGTTCACCTGAGTAAAAAATATGATAACGTAGCAGTTTGTGTTGGATATGAATTAGGACTAAGCAAACGCTTAAAACAGGCATCGGACCTTTGGTTGAATAATCCCAGGGTACCAAGAGAGGCCAGTGGTACCAGTGGCATGACGGCAGCAATGAATGGTGCAGTTAATTGCAGTACAAATGATGGATGGATCTGCGAATTTGTAAATCATGGCAATAATGGTTTTGTAGTGCCGCCTATAAATTATGAAAATGTAAGTGTGCATGAACAGGACGAATACGACCTGAATAAATTATATGAGATACTGGAAAACCAGGTGCTGCCCTTATACTATGAGAACCCTGAAGTGTGGAGGGAGATAACCAAGAACGGCATGAGAGATGTTCGCTGGCAGTTCGACAGCAACCGTATGGCCAAAGAATATTACGAGATACTATACAAATAATTTTTAAACAAACATCCCTGGGTTATCCGGGGATGTTTGTTTTAGCCTAAATTTCATCAATGGAAAAATATTCAAAGAAAATAGAGATACGCTGGGCAGATCTTGATCCTAATTTTCATGTGCTGCATTCAAAGTATTATGATTTTGGAGCCTATTGCCGTATGGCTTTTTTAACAGAACATGGTATTACAACAAAGCTGATGATGGATAACCATATTGGTCCGATCATTTTCAGGGAAGAATGTCTGTTCAAAAGAGAAATAAAATTTGGAGATGAACTGGAGGTTTTTTTATACCTCAGTAAATGCAATGAAGATGGAAGCCGATGGTCGATGGTACATGAGCTTTGGATCAATGGCGATACGCTTGCTGCTTTTATTACCATTGATGGTGCATGGATTGATACGCAGCTAAGAAAGCTGGCAAATCCGCCACAGGTTTGTAAAACAGGCCTGGAGCTTATTCCAAAAACAGAAACTTTCAATCAATAACATTTTACGATGTCGCTTTGCGGACATTTGCAACAGGCAAATGCTGCTACCTTTGAAATAAATAAATGCAAACATGAAAAAATCAATAAAGCTGTTATCAATTTTATTAATTGTTTCTTCAATTGTTTTTGCTCAATCAGAAACCATTTACCCGGAGGGATTAAAAGTAGGTGATATGGCACCCGAATTTTCGGGCAAAGATCAGAACGGTAAAATATTTACGCTTACTGATGCATTAAGGAAAGGCGATGTGGTTATGCTTTTTTACAGAGGTCAATGGTGTCCTTACTGTACCAAACAACTAAGTCATTTTACTGATTCCTTGCAGCTTTTAACTGCAAAAGGAGCAACCTTGCTGGCCATTACACCCGAAACTGCGGGGAATGTAAAAAAGACCGTTGGTAAAACAAAAGCAACTTTCCCAGTGCTTGAAGATGAAGGATTATCAATAATGAAAATGTACAAAGTAAATTTTGCAATGGATGAAAAGACGATTGCAAAATATAAGGGATACGGAATAGACCTTGATATAGCAAATGGAAGTAATGGTAATAATCTTCCGGTACCGGCAACTTACATTATAGGTAAAGACAGAAAAATAAAGTATGTGTTTTTTAATACTGATTATAGAAAAAGAGTCCATGTTCAGGATATCCTGAATAATCTTTGATATTTTTTAAATTGTAAGTGCTGCGAAAATTATCTTTGCAGCACTTTTTTATGCTGACTGCTACTATTAATCTATATAGGAATGCATACACCGGTTTGAACCGGCGCATGTGGCTGCTTGCAGTGGTTATGCTCATTAACCGCAGTGGTACCATGGTATTGCCATTCATGACCCTTTATTGTAAGCATATTGGATATACCACTAAACAGGCAGGCCTGGTCGTTGCTATTTATGGAATAGGATCATTGGTTGGTGCATTTATCGGAGGAAAGATCAGTGACCGGTTTGGATTTTATTACACACAGTTTTTTGCCTTGTTATGCGGTGGCGTATTATTTATTACGCTGGGGCAGATGAATACTTATATCTCTATCTGTGTATGTACTTTTTTCCTGAGCATGGTCAACGAATCTTTCAGGCCTGCAAATGCTACTGCTGTGGCGCATTACAGTAGAGCAGAGAATCGCACACAATCATTCTCTATAGTAAGGCTGGCCATAAACCTGGGCTGGGGTGTAGGTGGTGCATTGGGAGGTTTGCTTGCCTCAATAGATTACCAGCTTTTATTTTGGGTTGATGGATTTACAAATATCAGTGCTGCTTTTTTATTATTACTGCTTTTACCAAAAGTAAGCCTGGCTCAACAGCAAAGTCCTGCAAAGCATAAACCAGAATCGAAAATAGCAAAGCCAGCCTATGCCGATAAAACATTCATGTATTTTATAGGATTACAGGTTCTTTTTGCTATTTGTTTCTTTCAGCTTTTTACTACCATTCCTTTGTATTTTAAGGAAAACCTGCATATCAATGAGTTTTGGATAGGAGTATTAATGGCGATGAACGGGTTGATTATTGCATTATTTGAAATGGTAATTGTATTTAAACTGGAGGGTACCCGGCCTTACCTGCGCCTGATGACCATTGGCTCAATACTCATGGCAATTTCATTCCTGGTTTTGAATATTCCTTTTGTAGCTGCTTTTGCTATTGCTTTGCTGTCAACAGTATTGATCACAGTAGGAGAGATGGTAGCGATGCCATTTATGAATTCCTATTATATTTCCAGGAGTTCAGAAGGCAACCGTGGACAGTATGCTGCATATTATACCATGGCGTGGAGTGCAGCACAGGTTTTTGGAAGTACAGGAGGTACCCAGATCGCTTATGCTATTGGGTTCAATAATTTATGGTGGATTATAGCTGCCATTTGCCTGGTAGCAGCATGGGGTTATAATGAACTGCTCAGCAGGCAAAACAAATAAATCTATTTATATATTATCGTTGATGTTGTTTTTGCACTGATAGGCATATCCTGCCCCATCATTTGCAAACTACCGGTAATATCGCTATTGCTTGTTCTTTTCTTAACCAATCCTGTTGATACATCGGTGATGATCTCGCCGGTTGTTTTTGTCTCACTCTTGATCTCGAATTCCATCTCCTGAAAATTAAGCATATTTACGGCTTTCGTTAAAACGTCAAGCTGGATAACCGCTTCGTTTCCGCTAATAGATTTGAGGGTATAGGTTCGTATGATCTTCATGTCTTTTGAATTAGTGGTATCATCCCATTTGTCACCAATGGATTTACCAGCCGGAATTATTTCAAATGCACCGGAAACCATTGCCTCATCCGAAGTATTAGAAAACATTTTCAGTAGGTCATCAGCAGGGTTTGCAGCTTCTGTATCTTTTGCCTTAACGATCTTTTTCTGTTCAACAGCTAAGCCGGTGTTATTATCAATATCAACGTCTACGGTTTTATTCAATCTTTCGTCAAAGATCTTAGCCATATCAGAATTATTGCCTTCTTTATTTTCTGAATCATAATTATTAGGCTGCCCCATCATGTTCATATCTACTTTAAGCCTGGTAAGAGTGTTTGAAACTGTGGAGTTCTTATCCGTAATATTTTTAACCTGCAATGAATTCACAGCGGTTGAATTACTGTTCAATTCCATACCCATGCCAAAACTTGCTTCAATATGGGTTGTACTTTCTACAATTATTTTCTGGCCATTGGATAGCTTAAGCTTATTGCTGCCATTATTATTTGTTGCCGAAGGCTGAGCGATAGAAACTGCTGCAATAAACAGCGTTACTAGGGTGGAATATATTTTGTTCATGTTAAATTAAATTGGATGTAAAATTATCAACTAACAGATGATAATATTCATTTGTTTGAACTTTTGTAAAAAAATTAGCGTTTGCCCGGCTTTAAAGCAAAAAATAAGGGCTACTCATTTAAGAATAGCCCTGTAAAGGTTTTGAGGCTGAGGGATTATCCTACTACCTGTACGTTAACTGCGTTCATTCCTTTTTTGCCTTCCTGCAAATCGAACTCAACGCTGTCGCCTTCTTTAATATCGCTTATTAATCCACTTACGTGAACGAAAGTTTCTTTGTTTGAGTCATTGTGTTTGATAAAACCGAATCCTTTTTCAGAATTGAAAAACTTAACGGTGCCTTGTTGTTTAGTGTCCATTTTTTTAATTGTATTGTATTAATAAAGTGCAAATATAGTGTTTTAGTGATAATTGAGCGGCTTTTTATTGTTTGAAGCCCATATCCTTTTGTTGGCAGTAGAAAAACTGATAACTTTATATTATAATCCTGTCTATTAAAGGTTTAAAAATAATTTATGCAGCATAAAACAGCCACTGTAATTACTGGTACAGGATGTTATATACCCGATCTGGTTAAAACGAACGGCGATTTTGCCGCCCACAATTTTTTTGCAGAGGATAATTCTGCCCTGGATATTGAACCACATATCATTGTGGAAAAGTTTAAAAAAATCACAGGGATAGAAGAAAGGCGCTATGCCGATGCCAATATTGACTCATCTGATATGGCTGCCATTGCTGCTCAAAGAGCAATAGAAGATGCAGGCTGCGACCCTGAGACGATTGACCAGATCATAGTAGCCCACAATTTTGGAAACGTTGTTAAAAATACCATCCAAACTGATGTTTTGCCAGCATTGGCTTCTAGAGTTAAACATGTATTAAACATTAAAAATCCCTCATGCATCCCTTATGATATTTTATTTGGCTGCCCGGGTTGGGTACAGGGAGTTATCCAGGCGGATGCTTTTTTTAAAGCAGGTATTGCAAAAAAATGTCTTGTCATTGGTACAGAAACTTTATCACGTGTTTTGGATATTTATGATCGTGACAGTATGATATTTTCTGATGGAGCCGGTGCTGCAATTTTGGAAGCCAGGAATAACAGTGAATTGCAATCCGGTATTTTGGGATCATGTGTACAATCTCATTGTGGTGATGAAGTAACTTACCTGAATATGGGTAAATCTTATTATCCTGATTCAGATCCAACGGTACGCTTTATAAAAATGAAAGGAAGGAAAGTATATGAATATGCTATGAAGCATGTACCTGAAGCCATGAAATTATGCCTTGATAGAACAGGTATTCCCATTACGGAGTTAAAGAAAGTATTCCTTCACCAGGCAAATGAAAAAATGGATGAAGCTATCATTAAAGAGTTGTACAAATTATATGGTATAGCCAATGCCCCGGAGAATATAATGCCTATGAGCATTCATAATCTGGGTAACAGTTCTGTTGCTACTATTCCAACATTATACGATATGGTACTAAAAGGTTTGATGCCTGAACATACCTTAAATAATGGAGATGTTATATTATTTGCTTCTGTAGGCGCCGGTATGAATATCAATGCTGTTTGTTACAGGGTTTAATGCGTTCACTTCATGTTAAAATGGAGATGAATATATTGCCAAATTAGGACTGTAAATTAATATATTCGGTTAAGACCCTTAATAAGCCTACTTTTGCAAGAAATCAGTTATATGGTAAACGAAATGATCTCGAAGTTTTTAGAGCCAACGCACCTGGCCAAGACTGCAATTAAAATAGAATTTAAGAAGCGGAATACAATTGTCGGCATTTTTGTTGACTCAAATGATTATGAAGATTTGAAAGCAAAGAATTTCTGGCGTATTGTTTCAGAAACCAATATTCCGGAGTGGAAGAAGACAAATGATAATAAACTGGCCAGGATCTTTAGTGGTTCAGAATTTACGAGAATAACCGTAGCCAAAGAAAAGAAAGAAAGTTAAACCCCTTGGTTTTTTTAATATACAAATGAATCTGCCTAATAAAGAAGGACACATGAAAATGTGTCCTTCTTTATTTTATATTTCACAGCATTAAAATTAATTCCTTCCTCCTGTGCCTCTAGGCTTTGGTAATTCTTTCCTGGGTATTTTTTCATCCAACTGTGCTGTATTATAAACGAATGCAGCAATTACAGTGGCCGCCTGCTTTAAATCGGCAGGAACCAGGTGATCGTAAGTATCCATGTTGGTATGGTGCGTACGGGTATCATACTCTATTTCATCCTGTATGAATTGAAATCCGGGAATACCAACAGCATCAAATGCCAGGTGATCGGTACCGCCGGTGTTATCAATAGTAACCGTTTTTGCATCCAGGTCATAAAAAGGTTCCAGCCATTTGGCAAATATGGGTCCTGCAGCTGCATTGTTCTGTAAATAAATGCCACGCACTTTTCCAGTACCATTATCCAGGTTGTAATAAGCAGAAACTCTGCTGTGTTCAGGCTTTAAAGCCATATCAACCGGATTGGCAAAATGATTTTTTACATAATTACGTGAGCCATGTAATCCCTGTTCTTCACCGCTCCATAAAGCAATGCGGATGGTTCTTTTAGGTTGCAAGCCTGTGGTTTTTAAGATACGTACTACCTCCATCATAACGGCACAGCCTGCTGCATTATCAGTAGCACCGGTAGCACCCTGCCAGCTATCCAGATGGCCACCAAGCATAACAATCTCATCTCTTAAAATGGGATCATTGCCGGGTATTTCGGCTACAACATTATAACCTTTGATATCCTTATCATAAAATTTAGTTTTCACATCTGTCTCCATCTGTACATTTTGCCCTGCATTTACCAAACGCTGTATCCTTAAATAATCATCACTCGATAACATGATCCATGCATAATTATTTTCAGCTCCCTTATCAACAGAACCTCCATTCTGAACAAACAAGGTTCCATCATTACCCCTGCCATTCATACTTAATACCAATGCTGGTCTTTCTCTGTTATAAAAATTATTCATCTGCCTGGCCAG
>JBBSJI010000125.1:0-6816 GCA_038257425.1 Chitinophagales bacterium | reverse complement strand
GATATCTCTTTTTCGCCTTCGGTGATTGGAGCCGGGGCTATCAATTTTATACCTGTAAAAAATGGGGAGATCAGTCTTATCTGTAAATATGTAGGCAGGCAATACCTGGATAATACATCCCAAAGATCAAGAAGCCTGAATCCTTATTACCTGCAGGATATCAGATTCAGTTATTTGATACAACATAAGATCTTTAAAGAAACGAACCTGATACTACAGCTCAACAATGTGTTTAATAAAAAGTATGAGCCTAATGGCTACAGCTTCAGTTATATTTATGGCGGAGAATTAACTACAGAGAATTTTTACTTTCCTATGGCAGGGTTTAATTTTATGGTGGGGTTAAATTTGAAGTTTTAGGGGACAAAGGAACAAGGCACAAGAGACAACATACAAGTATATTAAAATAAAAGCTTCCAGAAACATAAGCCGCCTCTTGTACCTTGTTTCTTGAAACTTGTATTCTTATTATTTAAACTTTTCCTGCCAAGCCAACATTCCTCCCTCCAGATTTTTTACATTGGTAAAGCCAAAGGTTTCAAGCATCATACAGGCCTGCATACTTCTTTTGCCACTGCGGCAATAACAGATCAGTTCCTCATTTTTTAAATCCTCCAGATCATCAACCAGCATCATTTGTATATTGCCTAACGGTAAAAAATGTCCTCCGATATTAAACTCGGCATGTTCATCAGGTTCTCTTACATCAACCAGGTTTATTTTTTCACCAGCATCCATGCGGCTTTTGATCTCATCTGCGGTAATGTTCATCATGGCAAATAATTTTGTTTATTATTTAAAGAATCCACAGCTACTTTCTTCTCCTGAGATATCCAGAGATCCATTACCTGGCCCGACTGGATATAAACAGGATTTTTATTTATGTCAAATCTTTCCGGCCTTTGTTGTATCACAAATGCCGAAGCGGTATCTGTGATCCTGCCATCACCTATCAAAGCAGCAATTCCAATACCGCTTTGTTCAAGGTGCGCTTTTGCTTCTGTATAAGTCATGCCCACCAAAGAAGGAACAAGCATTTCTGCAACCTGCAAACCACCGCCAATGATCAGGTCTACCTTACTGCCCCATTGAATTTTGGTTTTCTCGGCAATGCGTGCCCCTTTGTATTGTTGTTCCAATACAGAACCCAACATAAAATCAGGCCGAAAGCTCGTATCTCCTAATTTTAAATGATTTCGTTCCAGGATCTTAATAGCAAAAGAAAGATTCTGTCCTTCCAGCCTGGGCATATCAACCATTGGTGGAACATAGCGGTTAACCGTAATGAAAACGGTACGGTTAATTTTTACTGTTGCATTAGGGTCGGGCAGTTGTTTTAAAACAATACCTCTTTTTGCTGTGTCGGTAAAAATAGAATCCTGTATATAAACTTCAAATCCCTGTGCTTTTAATAGATTAATGGCTTCATTAGTTGGCATTCCGGTAACAGCAGGCACTTTTAAATACTCACCGTGCCTGGTTATCCAGCCCAGCATTTTTAAGAACAGGAATACGAACAAAAATGCTATAGCAATGACTACTAAAAGATTAACCCAAAAAGGTTTGTTTGTAAGGGATTTGACCACCATTTTATATTAATAATTTATTTTTCAAACTTTTTTTTTCATTGTTGCCCGAGAAATGTAATCAAACACTTGCTAGCATTGACCTCACCCCCAACCCCCTCTCCAAAGGAGAGGGGGCTTGAAACCCAATTTCAGCAAGAGTTTTATCAAATCATAAGAACTTTAGTCGGACAATACTATTATTTTTTATAAAAACATTCTTCTAACAATGCTGTATAAAATTGTTTTAAAGTCCAGCCCATAGCTACCACCTGCTGGGGAACAAGGCTGGCATCACTCTGGCCCGGCACCGTATTTATTTCCAGCATAAAAGGTAGTCCCTGCTCAGCATCATAAATAAAATCTATACGCACTATACCCTGGCAATTAAATATAGCATAGGCTTTTTTGGCTTCTGTTCGTATTTTTTCAGCAACTTCCTCATCAATAGCTGCAGGCGTTATCTCATCGCTGGCGCCTTCATACTTGGCTTCAAAATCAAAGAATTCATTTTTTGCAATGATCTCTGTTATGGGTAAAGCTATTACTTCTCCTTTGGATTTAAATACGCCGATAGTTAATTCACGTCCTTTAATAAATTCTTCTACCAATACCTGGTCATCTTCTTTAAAAGCTTTATCAAGTGCTTCGGGTAATTCAGCTTCCTGTTTTACTTTACTCATGCCAATACTGCTGCCCCCGTTATTGGGTTTAACAAATACCGGCAATTTTAAAGTTTGCAAAATGGATTGCGGTGTAACAGGGATATCTTTAAAAAGATGAACAGACTTTGCAACATGCATGCCTGCAAAAGATGCTACAGCAACGGTATACCGTTTATTAAAAGTGAGGGCCGATGTAGCTGTATCACAACTTGTGTAAGGAATATTCAATGTATCAAAATAGCCCTGTAGTTTTCCGTCTTCGCCCGGGGTGCCATGTAGGCCTACCAATACTGCATCAAAATTTATTTTATTACCGCCAGGGTTTATGCTGAAGTCATTTTTATCAACCGGGAATTTTTCTCCATCCGGGGAAAGATAGTTCCATCCTGCAGGGTTGATGTCTATTTTATAGGTTTCCCATTTTTCTGTATCCAGGTTCTTTTCAATGGAAGTTGCACTTTTGTATGAGATCACCGCTTCACCGGAATAACCACCGGTAATTAATGCTATCTTTTTCTTCATCAGGTTGTTAAAGGTTGTTTTACAAAGAAACGAAATATAGGGCAGGCTTTTAAATTTTTGATAGACACCTGCAGGTTTTTTATGGATTTAACATTTTAGCAACCGGGCATTATTGTTGGCCACCGGAGTTATCACCAATTCCTTCATTACCTGTATCTAAAACGTATTTCCAGGTACCGTCTTTTTCTCTTTTCCAGATACTTACATAGGTTCCATAAATGATCGTATCTTTTTGAGATGGCCTTAATGCATAAATGCCATAGGTATACCCTAATTCGCCGGATTTAGCGATGAAACCATCCCGGGGTTCCCAGGTCATCGTATAATCAGAATCATTTTGTTCAAGCAGGTAATCAATCGCATCGGCACCTGCAATGGGCAGCCTGTTTTTTCGTAGCAAAACGCCATTACTGTCTAGGTATTGTATAAAAGCAGCTTTCATACCTTTCTCTTCACTCATTTTCGAAAACTCCCTGTCAACATTCATCATTTCAATCTTCGCAAAAGCGTCAACTTTTGGTACTTCCTTTTTTTTGATTTTACAAGAGCCAAAGAACAGCAACGTTATAATAAGAAATACAATTTTGTTCATACAACAAATTAATAAAATTAAGCGGAATTAAAAAGGCGAAAGTATTATCAAATACCCTCGCCATGATGCAGGAAATATCACCTGCCTGTAATATCCGCCAACTGGCGGACATATTAAAATTATGAATCGTGAGTTGTGTTTATAATATTGCATTCTACATTTATACTTACACCCTGAACTCACGTTTGACGATTCACGTCTCACATTACATATGCATCTTATCCTTCTTGGCCAGCAGTTCATCTACCGTCTCCACATACATTTCATCAGGCACGCAACAATCTACCGGGCAAACAGCGGCACATTGTGGTTCCTCATGAAAGCCCTGGCATTCGGTACATTTATTAGGTGTAATATAATAAATATCCATACTTACCGGCGGATTACGCTTATCAGCATCTACGGCTGTTCCATCCATTAAAGTAAATGTGCCCTTAACAGTTGTTCCATCAGATACTGCCCATTCCACACCACCTTCATAAATAGCGTTATTAGGACATTCCGGTTCGCAGGCACCGCAGTTTATACATTCTTCTGTGATCTTTATAGCCATCTATCGTAATTTTGATTTGTAAACTTCCAAACAGAAGTCAAGTGCAATTTAATAATAACAACATGAATTTACAAAAACGAATTGAATTATTACAAAGCTTACAAGAATATTTATTAACGGATGATGAAGAATGGCAAAGTATTAAAACAAAAGCAGGTTTTCACAATGGCTGGTTTACTCCCGAATTTATTGAGCTGGCTGTAAAAAGTATATGTGCTGAATTTTTACAAAAGGATAAGTTGGAACAATGGATCGCATTTTATCACCTGGATGATAATATTGACGCCAGGAATATTGGGATCGTAATGGCAGGCAATATTCCATTGGTGGGCTTTCATGATTTTTTATGTGTTTTTATTTGTGGTCATAAACAAACCATCAAATTATCTTCAAAGGATAACATACTCTTTAAGCACCTTATTGATAAAATGCTAGAATGGGAACCTGACCTTGTTGATTACGTAGCGTTTTCTGAACTGCTAAAAGGTTGTGATGGATATATTGCTACGGGCAGCAATAATTCGGCCCGTTATTTTAACCAGTATTTTTCTAAATATCCCAATATCATACGCCGCAACCGCACATCAGTAGCCATTTTAACCGGTAAAGAAACCGTTGAAGAATTAGACCTTTTATCAGATGATGTACATCAATATTTTGGCCTGGGCTGCAGGAATGTTACAAAGTTATTTGTACCACAGGGATATGATTTTGTACCCTTGTTAAGGGCCTTTGATAAATACAAATATTTTGAAGATCATCACAAGTTCAAAAACAATTACGATTACCAACTCTCTATTGCCCTATTGAATAATATTTTTTACATGACCAATGGCAGTGCATTGCTCCTCGAGAATGAAGCACTGTTTACCGCCATCAGCCAGCTGAATTATAGTTTTTATAGTGATATCAATAAAGCTGTGGAAGCCTGCAAAGGCAACGAGGATATACAATGCATCTGTGGGTATAAGGGCATCCCTTTTGGCAGGGCACAAAAGCCATCGTTGATGGAATATGCTGATGGGGTAGATACCATGCAATTTTTGTTAACTTTATGATCTCAGTACATGAGTTAATCGCTTGTTCCTTTGCAGGAATTCCAAAGGAGCGGGTGAGGCGAAGATCGCAACCAAGTGTGGAAGATATTTTTTGAAAAAACGATCTACGAAACCCTTCCTAATTAATTGTTAAAGATGGCATATGGTAAAGCGCATTTTGTCATTGCTTCGTTAATTTGTATGAAGAGGCATACAAGTTGATACTTAGATGAAAGTGTTCTTAAACAAAAATTATTTTACATTGTTGGATTAAATAAAACCACGAAAAATGAAATTGAAACAAATTTTTATTACTGCAGCTATAAGTGCTGTAACCGCCCTGGGAGTTATATGGGGATATGGAACTTATTTTAAAAACAACAATACCTATGCAGGCCAGCAGGAAGCTGTAGTACCGGCCAATTATAAATATGCAGGCTTATTGGATGGAAGTACTTTACCTCCCAATGCAATTGATTTTACAGCACCGGCTGCAGCAGCAACACCTGCAGTAGTTCACATAAAAACAAAAACAAACGCAAAGCAGGTAAACAACAGTCTGCCAAAAAGGCAACCAAATAATCCTTTCAGCGATTTGCTGGATGATGAAATGTTTGAGCAGCTATTTGGTGGCCGCGGCGGACGCAATGTGGTACCCGAGCAAAGAGCAAGCGGATCGGGCGTTATCATCAGTGATGATGGTTATATTGTTACCAATAACCACGTGGTTGCAAATGCTGATGAGATCACTGTAACATTAAGCAATAAAAAAACATACAAGGCAAAAGTGATTGGTACCGATCCTTCTTATGACCTGTCGGTAATTAAGATCGATGCTACTGCTTTACCATTTTTATTATATGGTAATTCCGATGATGTAAAGATCGGGCAATGGGTATTGGCTATTGGTTATCCATTAAACCTGGAAACAACCATTACTGCCGGTATAGTAAGTGCCAAGGCAAGAACCCTGGGTTTAAATAAAGACAGGAACGGCGATGCAAGATCTGGCGTAGAATCTTTTATACAAACCGATGCTGCAGTAAATATGGGCAACAGTGGCGGTGCATTGATCAATACAGATGGTAAACTGGTTGGTGTTAATTCAGCCATTGCTTCACCTACAGGTTACTACTCAGGTTATTCATATGCAATACCAGTTAACATTGTTAAAAAAGTAATTGATGACCTGATCAAATTTGGAACTGTACAAAGAGGATTCTTAGGCGTAAGTTTCCTTAATGCCAGCGATCTCAATGATGATGAGAAGAAGAAGGCAGGAATTCCTTTAACGGCAGAAGGTATCTATGTTTCTGATGTGCCAACAGATGGTGGTGCTTACGAGGCAGGAATTCGTAAAGGTGATATTATCAGGAAAATAAATGGAATTGAAATATACAGTGGCGCCGAGATGCAGGGCTTAATAAGCCGACTAAAGCCCGGTGATAAATTACCGGTTACTTATGCCAGGGGCGAAAAAGAAAATACTGTAATGGTAACTTTAAAGAACAAAGCAGGTAATTATGAAATTGTTAAGGCAGAAGCAGCTTTGGAATTATTAGGTGGGGATTTTGTTACACTCGATTCAAAGAAAGCAAAAGATTATGGTGTAGCAGGTGGTGTTATTGTTAAAAAAATAAATGATGGGGCTTTAAATGATCAAACCCGTATGAAGGATGGCTTTATCATTTTAAAAGTGAATGATAAGGAGGTAAAAACTGTTGATGAACTGAAAGCAGCAGTGGGATCGAATAAAAGTATTACCATCAGTGGCTTTTATCCGGGCTATGATGGTGTATATGAATACCCGCTTTCGCTGAATGAACAATAATAAGACAGAAGAAATTATAAAGGCAGCTTTCGGGCTGCTTTTTTATAACAT
>JBBSJI010000124.1:0-6865 GCA_038257425.1 Chitinophagales bacterium | reverse complement strand
CTTACCGGCGACTGGGTTAATGAAATTGATTACAATGGCCACATGATGTGGGTACCTTTTGGAAGCTCTTTAACAGCCATAAAAAACGGGAATCTGTTCTGGCGCAGGAACACGGTTCATTATGAAGGAAAGATATGGGAACCTGCCAAAGCAAAGCATGATGCAAAAACCATCAGGCAGCTGGCATTTACATTTTTAAACACAAGTTATTTGTGGGGTGGCAGATCGGTGTTTGGCATTGACTGCAGCGGGCTTACCCAATCTGTTTATAAATGTTTGAATATTCATTTATTAAGAGATGCACAGCAGCAATCAACGCAGGGGGAATTAGTTGAATTTTTACAGCAGGCCCGCTGTGGTGATCTTGCATTTTTTGATGATGAAGAAGGCCGTATCATTCATACGGGTATTTTACTTGGCCCACATGAAATTATTCATGCTGCGGGCAAAGTAAAGATAGATAAGATAGACGGCCAGGGCATTGTTGATAGCGATACCGGACTGCGTACACAAAAATTACGCATCATCAAAAGATATTTATGATGAGGCATCGCCGCTGCCTTTAACATGGATAGCAGCCTGACCTGAAGAACTGTTTATTTCCTCTTGTGCTTTACTTATATCTTCCGCTTTTTTGGATTTATCTAAAAACAACATTTTAACTGCAATGATGATCATCAGTATTGCAAATACTTTTTTTAAGGTTTCCTGCGATATATTTAATGCCAGTTTGCTGCCAAAAAAACTCCCTGCCAGGAAACCGATAGCCAGTATGCCCACAATCTTATAGTCTACATAACCCTGTTTATAATAATGCATTACGCCAAAAATACCAACAGGCAGCATGATCAATGCAAGTGATGTACCCTGTGCAGTTTTTTGACTGAAGCCGATAAAATAAACCAACGCCGGCACTATAATGATACCGCCACCAACACCCACAAGACCACTCAATACGCCGGCAGCAATGCCTACCAGTATGATGATAAGAATAGTTTGTACATCCATTGTTTTATTTTTTTTGGTCATTTTGTAAAAGTTGTTTTATATAAAGCTATTGCTTCCTCAATGATTGTATAAGCTGCTTCCTTATCCTGGAATTCATCTATTTCTACTTTTTTATTCTCAAGCACTTTGTATTGCTCAAAATAATTACGTAGCACTGCAATAAAATGTTTGGGCAGTTCATCCAATGAAGTAATATAATTTACGCCGGGGTCTTTAGTTGCCACTGCAATGATCTTATCATCTGCAACACCGGAATCAATCATCTGCATATTGCCGATGACCCTTGCTTCAACCAGGCAAAGCGGTTGTATAGCTTCACTGCACATTACTAAAATATCAAGGGGGTCGCCATCAAGTCCGAGGGTTTGTGGTATAAATCCATAATTGATGGGATAATGAAAGGAGGAATAAATTATACGGTCTAATTTCAGCAGGCCGGTCTTTTTATCAATTTCATATTTAGTGCGGGAGCCCTGCGGAATTTCAATAAGTCCGTTAACAGTTTGCGGAGCTTCATCTCCATAATGTGCGCCATGCCAGGGATGTAGTACATACATATTTTGAATTATGAGTTATGAGTTATTATTTGATAACCGAAGAAAGTTGCAATGATTCCTAACACAACACTCAAAATGATATAGGTTAAAGCCAAACCAGGTTTCCCGGTTTGTAACAGTTCCATATTCTCGGCCGAAAAAGCAGAGAATGTTGTAAACCCGCCGCAGATACCGGTTGCCAGGAATAGTTTCCAGTTGTGTAAAAAAGCCTCGTCTTTTAAACTCATGGCCAGTACAATGCCTATTATAAAACAGCCAATGATATTTACTGCCAATGTTGCCCATGGAAAGGTTTTTGAGCTGATCAGCAGGCTTGCAGTATACCGCAACATGGAGCCAATTCCACCACCTAACCCCACAAGCAAAAGATCTTTAAGCATGCTTATAAATTTCCTGAAAAAGTATATTTAAGGTCTACCAGCCATTTACCATCAATACGCACCAGTTTTAAAATGGTTTTATCTGCCCGGCTATAACTGTTGCTGTAATTGAAAATAAAGACACTGTCGGGTATTACAACATTGGTTTCATTTACGATGATCTCCGCATTTTTATACTGTTCAAGGGTGGCCTTATCTTTCTGGCTATATTGCTTTTTAAAACGTTCAAATATCTGGGTATTGGTTTCATCCTTTAAAAGGTATTGCTCGGCTTCTGCAAAATTATTGTCCAGTAAATTTCTTACAAAGGTATTTGCTACTTCAAGGTCGGTAACAGGTGTTTTTTTTGTTTTGGTCTCGCAGGAAAACATCGCTGCGGCAACAAGGAAAAGGAGGAGGCAGTTTTTAATCATAGTTAAAGTTAAACATCTTTACATAAAGACAAAAAAAAGCACCCTGGTTTGTTAACAGGATGCTTTTATAAACAGTGGCGATTAATTTTATTGATGCTTATTCATAGAGTCAAGCATTTGCAATCCTTTGTCCATTAATTTTTTTAAAGAATCGGGAGGCATATTCTTCAGCCGCTCCAGGCCTTCCTGCATACCCGCTGGCCCATCTTTTCCCATATTGCCTTTCATACTGTTGAACATACCACCACCGGAATTCATCATGGACACTTTCCAGGCCCCGTCTTCTTTTAACAGGTTAATGGTATGGCTTTCGGTTTTGCCGCCTTCTGTTACTTCGGCATCCACTGTTGCTGTACTGCCATTTATCTTTTCATTTTTTAAAGTATAGGTCACATTCTTTACTTTGTCTTTAAAATTTGCTGTTATAGAGTCTTTCATCCTTTGTACACCTTCAGGATTTACATTCTTCATCATTTGCTCAGCTGATTCAAACAGGGCCACATCATTTTTGCTGACAAATTTTTTCATCTCTTCTATATTGCCATTCTTCATGGCTGTGAACATGCCATCGATAGTTGAGGATGGAGATGCAGTATCCTTTGTGGTACAGGAAGCTAAACCAATGATAATGCTGAAAACCAAAATAATTTTTTTCATAAACTATATTTTTAAATTTAGATGAATGAGGCTGATCTTTTATAACAGGGCATAAAAGTAATTTTATTTTTGAGTTAATAATATTTTTCAAAAAAATAATGCTAAGTGTAGTGGTGGGAGTAAAAAAAGGGGGCAGCTTAAAGCTGCCCCAATATATATCCAAGGTTAGTAAGCCAGGATCTACAATTTTTTGATCTCGGTTGTTTTTACATCATCTTTATTATATGCTTTGATGATCTGCTTAACCAATCTATGCCTAACCACATCTTCTTCGTCAAGTTCAATATGTGCAATGCCTTCAATGTTCTTTAAAATACGGGTAGCCTTAAACAAACCGCTTTGTTGATTCTTCGGCAGATCGATCTGTGTAGGATCACCGGTTATGATCGCTTTAGCATTAGGCCCTATCCTTGTTAAGAACATTTTTATCTGCAGGTCATTGGTATTTTGAGCTTCATCCAGTATGATAAATGCATTATCCAATGTGCGGCCACGCATGTAAGCCAGTGGTGCTATTTCTATGGTACGGGTACTCATATAATAACCTAACTTATCAGCAGGTATCATATCATCCAGGGCATCGTATAAGGGGCGTAAGTACGGATCAATTTTTTCCTTCAGGTCTCCCGGTAAAAAACCTAAATTTTCTCCGGCCTCTACAGCCGGCCTGGTAAGGATTATCTTCTTAACGGTTTTGTTTTTCAGCGCCCTTACAGCCAGCGCTACAGCCGTATAGGTTTTACCTGTACCTGCTGGCCCGATTGCAAACAGGATATCATTTTTATCGCAGGCTTCCACCATTTTTTTCTGGTTGGCGGTACGTGCCCTTACTGTTTTGCCATTGGGGCCAAATACCAATACATCATTGGGGTTACGGTCCATAAAGTTATCAATGACCCGTTCATCATCTCCGCCCAGTATCTGTTCAAAATAATTGGCACTCATGTGGCCGTTCCGCTCAAGATACCTGAGAATAAGATCTATCTTTTCCCGGGCACCTTCTATTTGTTCGGGAGCGCCGCTCAATTTTATTTGTGTACCACGACTGAGAATTTTTAAGAGGGGGAATTTCTTTTTTAAGATGTCTAACTTACCGTTGTTTACGCCAAAAAATTCAATAGGGTTTACGGTTTCGAGGTTAATGATCGTTTCTGTCAATGGATTTCAGTTTTTGCCACTGTTTTTGTCATGCTGATTTTTAAAGGGCATACATAGCAGCGGTTAGTTATCAATTAAAATTCAATTGGTACTTCTAACTTGTCTCTTTACCAAATGTAACGAAATGCATTTAATAGATTGCATATTTACTTATCAACAGAATGTTAATATAAACTGCAATACTTATATCAGATTTTCATTTAAATAAATGCAATCCTTATTTATTTAATGCAGTAACTATGCCAACCCAACTCATGAATACTTACGTGATTATTTGGGAAAGGACGAGAAATAATTTCCCCATCATCAACAACTCATTTTTATTTGTAATTAAATTTAGTTAATATGTAAGGAGGTAGTTTTAGTTTAGATATTATCAAATTGATAATTACATTTTAGTTTTTAACAAAATTCTGCAGATGGCATTATTGTTGGGTTTGTGGTTAAATAAAACACAAACTATTTTTTATGAAATTAATTGGATTAGTAGTAATTATTGTAGGTACTTTTCTGTTGTTGTACCGGGGTGTTGATTTTAAAGGCAATAATACGCTTGCAGCGTTTGGAGCATTTAATAAAATGAATAAAGAAGAAGATAAAAAACTTGCATGGCCTTTATATGCAGCAGGTATTGCCATCATAGGTGGAATAGGCCTGGTAGTGGCTGATAAAAGTTCAAGAGAATCAGTATAATTTACAGATTACAGAAATATAATATCCTGCAAACTCCACTTATTAAAAACTAATAAGTAATTCGGGTTATACTCCATTCACATTATTAATAAAATTGCATGACGCATTTTAAGTGCTTAAGCATTGTTATAATCTTATCTGCATTTCTTATGCAGGCTTGTAATAATAGTGAAAGCAGCAGTGAAACAAAAAATGACAGTACCATGAATACAACCGAAAGCAATACTGCTGAGCCTGCAGTTTTAAAACCCAAAGGGCCAAAGCCTGCCTGGGCTCCAAATATTGATGATGAGATGGCTGTTGTGATAGAAAAGCTGGCAAGCTATGGCGCACCTCCGTTAGAAACTTTAACGCCGGTGGAAGCCCGCAAACAACCCACACCCACAACTGCTGTACTGGATATTATGAAGGAGCATAACATTACAATGCCTGCTTCAACGGTTGATACGGTAGGTAAAGATATCCCGGTGAATGGCGGCAATATTCATATCCGCATTTATACACCACGTGGAGGCGATAGTTCATATCCTGTTATTGTTTATTATCATGGCGGTGGATGGGTGATTGCTGACCTGGATGTATATGATGCAGGCCCAAGAGGATTGGCAGAGCAGGTGGGTGCTGTAGTGGTATCGGTACATTACCGACAGGGGCCTGAGCATAAGTTTCCAACAGCACACAATGATGCTTTTGCTGCTTACCAATGGGTTTTAAAAAATGCGGCTTCTATAAAAGCTAATCCAAAAATGATAGCTGTAGCCGGTGAAAGTGCAGGAGGTAATATGGCCTGTAATGTAAGTATTATGGCAAGAGACAAAGGGTTGATGATGCCGGTACAGCAGTTACTGGTTTATCCTGTTGCCAATAATGATATGAATTCAGCATCCTACCAAAAATACGGTACAGCCAAGCCGCTTAGTAAACCGTTGATCGAATGGATGGTTAAACATTATCTTCCAAATATGGCTGCATCAGCCGACCCACGTATTGCATTAGTTAAAGCAAACCTGAAAGGTTTACCTCCTACAACAATTATTGCTGCAGAAATTGATTTGTTGCAAACAGAAGGAAAACTGCTTGCCGATAAATTAAAAGAAGCAGGTGTGGAAGTTGACTATAAATTATATGAAGGTGTAACCCATGAATTTTACGGTATGGCTACTGTAGTGCCCGATGCAAAAGATGCACAGACGTATGCTGCAGCAAAGTTAAAGAGAGCGTTTAATAAATAAAGATCATTATTGCGATAAGTAATCTATTTACGTTCAATAAATGTTGAATGTAATACCCGCATTTTCCATTTTTTATTTTCTTTTACAAGTATGGCTGTTTCAAGCCACCTGATCGTAAACTGTTTTCCCTTCCTAGTAATCCGGGCCTGGTTATAATAACTTGTCCAGGCAGTTTTTCCTTCCAATTTTGTTTCAATAAATTCGATGCTGTTTACCCGCTTAAATTCAGGGTCTGTGTTACGCCTGATACTGGTAGTGAGCGTATCCAGGTTCCATACTGCCGCATCTTCCAGTATTAAGATATCTGCAGTACAGTGCATCTTTAAGCTTACACTATCCCGGTTGGCAAGCGCATCAAACACGGCAATCACTGCTTCGTTAACTGATCTCTGTTCGGGAGAAAAATTTTGCTGAGCCTGCATATATCCAAACCCGGTTAAAAAATAAATAGCAAGTACTACAATCTTTTTCATAAAATTTATTTTCGGTTAAAATCTTCCCACAATCTTAAAATTAACCAACCTTGGTGTTAAGCGGTTTGGAATGCTGTACACATTATTTGCAAAGTCTTTTATAAGCTGGTAAGAGATTGTATTCCGTCGGTCAATCAAATTAAATACTTCAAAACTTGCCCATATATTTTGAAAGCTGCGGAAGGGGCTATGGCTGCGGCGTTTACTTTTTTCACTCAGTAGCTGGGCGCTGAAACCCACATCAACTCTTATATAGGGTTCTATGGTAAGTGCATTGCGGTACTTTACACTGTT
>JBBSJI010000123.1:0-7108 GCA_038257425.1 Chitinophagales bacterium | reverse complement strand
TCCTTTATTTTGGTTAATGCTGCCTTATCTGCTGCTGAGGCTGTTACATAACCAGGCGATCCAACAATGTTGTTATAAAACTCAGCTTCAAGATACTCTAATGTTAAAGCAAAATTTAAAACAGCATTTACATCTCCGGGTGTTTGGCCATAGGCCTTATTAAACATAGATGCAACAGCTAGTGGTACAGCAGCTAAAGCTAATTTACCCGACAGGTTTGCAAATTTTTTCATAGCAGTTCTTCTGCTGTCAAATCTTTCGTAAACCTCTGGGTCTACTTTTTCTATTTCGGTTATAATATTTTGTAAGTTCATAGTTGTTTGTTTTTAAGATGGTAAATTACTTGCGTCTAATTTTGTTTTGATGTAGGCACCTGCAATTGCCAACACCTGAGCAGGTGTACGGGCCATATCTAAACCGTTTGCATCTGTTGTGTTGGAAAATGTTCCGTCCGATATCAGGTCAGCAATCAATGCAGCATGCCTGGCTTCCACAGAAACAATTTTTCCTGCAAGTGTTAGGTATGTAGGACCGTTACCGGTTGTAGATATCAACTGGCCTGCACCATTATAGGCAGTAACTCCAAGATCTTCAAAAGCTTTTGCTGTGTTCAGCACACTTGTTCTGCTGCTAAAATCAATGCTTGCGAAATTTACTTCAAGCGCTGGTATGATCATAGTAGGAGCAGCTGCAGTTATAGCTGCTTTAAAAAATTCCCTGTGACCAACCTCGTGGTTACGTATATCTGTCATGTATTCTGTTTCCAATGCAGATATACCTGAATATGGAGTAGCAACTACCTGTACATAAAAAGCTGCTTCAAGCTGCTCCAGTGCATAGGCATAATTCAGTATTCCCACATCCCCGCTGCCCAGGTTAACTCCATTATTGGGAGGAGGAGGGTCATCATCTTTATTACATGCACTACCAATGGTTACCAGTGCTGCTGAGGCTCCAAAAAACTTCAGCATGTTCCGGCGCTGTAAGCCGTAGGGAGAAATTATCTTATCTTCCTGCTGAGGTGAGGAAATTCTTGTTTTCATAAATTTAAAATTTGGTTGGTGATAAAAAATGTGTGAAATGATGTTAAATTTTATTTTCAATTTATATGCCATCATTCTTATTTAACTACGACATTAAAATGCAATTGGTTTTTTTATTTTTAGAGAAATTATTTTTATGTAAATATATTTGGAGATGAAAGCTTTTACCAATAAAGGTTACAGCGGATTTGAAAAAATACAGATATGATTAATTATAAATTTTAATCCGACGTTTAAAACTTTATTGGTATGTGATTATTTATATATATAGTCATTGACGTTATTAAAAAAAAGCGAAGATTAAATTCCCCACTTTATTTTTTTTAAAAATATAAAAAAAACATTGAGAAATTGATGAACAATATTTTTAAACAGAAAAATGAACAAAAACTTGATATGAAGATTGATAAATTAAAAAATTGAATCCACTAATTAGCCGCTTACTTACTGCATTATACTCTGCTGGTATTTTCAAAAATGCGAAAGCCCCGTTAAAAAAATTAACGGGGCATAGTGCACAGAAAAATACAATTATTATGCAGATGCAGGATTACTATCCTACAGATGCAGGATTACTATCCTTTACATCTTTAACTTTCATGCCTTCCTCAAATTCACTATGAACAGTATCCTTGGCATTCTTGAATTCTCTCATGCCTTTGCCAATGCCTCTCATTAGTTCTGGTATCTTTTTACCGCCGAACATTAAAAGAACAACTACAATGATCAATATCCATTCAGAGCCACCGGGCATGGAAATCAGGAATACAGGAGATGGGAACATAATGATGAGTTTAATTTTTTTTAAATTTTTTTATTGAGGCTGCACAATTATTATATACAACAACTAACTTACGCAATAAAGCTGTATTTAGTTTTCAACAACTATTACGCCAAACCTTATATAAATTAAATGACCTATGGCTTATTGGCTCGTAAAATCTGAACCGGATGTGTACAGTTGGGATATGTTTGTAAAAGAAAAACAAACCTGCTGGAGTGGCGTACGTAATTATGCAGCAAGAATTAATTTAAGGGCCATGAAGAAAGGAGATGAGGTTTTGTATTATCACAGCAACGAGGGTGTTGAGATCGTAGGCATAGCTAAAGTGGTTAAAGAGGCATACCCCGATCCCACAACAGAAGATGACAGGTGGGTAGCTGTAGATATCAAGGCACAAAAAAAACTCAAGACACCCGTTAGCCTGGCACAATTAAAAGCTGATAAACGTTTTGCAGATATGGATCTTGTAAGGCTTGGAAGATTAAGTGTGCAAACTGTAAAGCCGGCAGAGTGGGAGATGGTAATGAAGCTGGCGGGAGAATCGGAATAATAAATAACGAACAGGGAATACTGAAGTAGTTGACTTCCTTGTTCGAAATTCCTTGTTCCTTGTTCTGTATTCATTTTTCTTTGCTTTAACATTTAAGCCGGGTTACTATTATTATGGATTTTGTATCAATGAGTATCTATAACTAAAAACTCATTGTTATGAAAACAAAACTTTTTATTGCTGCACTTTTAATCTCTACATTTTTTACTGCCTGCAACAAAGGAGAAAATTCTTCGGATTATAAAGCTATGGACATAGCAGAGTTGCAGGGAACCGTATCTGAACAATCAAATGAAAAAGATCAACAGATTCCTGTAGGCAAGTTTTCTCCGCCAGCGAACGACTCTGCAGGTTCTCCGATTCAAACGCCAGCCGTATCAAACTACAACTGGGACAGTAAGATCATTAAAACGGCCACTTTAAAACTGGAGATAAAAGATTTTAAAAAATACAACGATTATGTACACAATGCCGTAAAACAATACGGGGCCTATGTTGCACAGGAAGAGCAGAACCTGAGCGATGAAAAATCTGAAACCACTATTACCATTAAAGTACCTGTGGCACAGTTTGAGCCAATGATGAATAAACTGCCTGCCGATGACAGTAAAGTGATAGAGAAAAAAATAAGTACGGAAGATGTTACAGGAGAGGTAGTGGATACAAAATCGAGGCTTGAAGCGAAAAAACAAATGCGCCTGAAATACCTGGAGTTTTTGAAGCAATCGAAAAATATGGAGGAAGTACTGCAGGTGCAAAACGAAATAAATGCAATACAGGAGCAGATAGAATCTGCCGCAGGCCGTGTTGCTTTCCTTTCAAACCAATCGGCCATGAGTACCATCAACCTTAGTTTTTATCAACCAATGGAAGGGTATAAGCCAACAGATGCAGCTCCGTCTTTTTTAACCCGGGTAACGGCTGCTTTTAAAAATGGCGTGGGCTGGTTTGCAGAATTATTTGTAGGCATTGTATCGCTCTGGCCTTTATTACTTGTTGTTATTGGAATATATTTTGGCTGGAAAAAATTAAAGCGTGTTAAAACTATTACGCAAAATTCCTGATTTTTTAAAAGGCACCAGCTTTTTAAGGTTTTTGCCCCTCTCCCCTGGAGAGGGGTTAGGGTGAGGTCACCTGAAAATTACCGTACCCAATTGCCTGGTAAGTTCAATTTCCATTTGCTTAAGGTGCTGGTGGGTTTGTACAAGCATCATCTGGTCTTCAACAGCAGTAGCTTTTTCAAGATCACGCTGGTTCTCATCCATCAGCCTTTTTATTTTACGCAGCTTTAAATAATTAAGGGTTGAAAAAACTTCTTCTGCAAATAGTTCTTCCCTTGTTGCAATATGGCCTTCAAAATGTTCTTTCCAGTTGGGGCTTATCTCGTAATTAAAATCCATGATGCTTACCACCAGTGCACTCATTTGCTGGTCTTCGGAGTACAAAAAATTCTTGGCTGTGGGTTCAATGCCTGCATCATACCAGGCTTTATAAGTATGCATCACCCCTAACAAATCTTTATTGTCTATCAGTTCTTCTAATTGATTTTCTTCTATTTCTTTAAACATATGCTGAGCCACGGTCTGCTCTTCGTTCCAGTTCTTTAATCCAAATTCAAGCAGGCTGCGTATCATGGCCTGTTCATGTATCTCATCTTTATTGAAAAGAGCAGCTATATCATTATCAGTTTCAAATCCCTGTTCTGTGCTTATTGTTTCTTCCGCAAATTTCTGGTCACGGCTTATCCTGTTCTCTTCTTTGCCAATTTTTCCCCTGATGAATTTATTTACGAGTGCATGCAAACCGCTTTCCTCTATTTTTAAAATTTCGGAACATTGTTTTATATAATCCTGCTGCCTGGTAAAATCTTCTGTCTTATTTATTTTAGAAATGGTCTCAGCGATCTGGTTTACAACAATTGATTTTTTATTGCTGTCACTGCCTGCATCATTCAAAGCAATGCCCAGCTGAAATAAAATAAAGTCCTTTTTATTGGCATTGATGAAATTGATGAAATCAGCAGTACCCAATTTATTTACATAGCTGTCGGGGTCTTCACCATCTGGTATCAACACCAGTTTTACATTCAGGCTTTCTTCCAATGCAAGATCAAGCCCACGGAGAGCCGCTTTTATACCGGCACTGTCGCCATCATAAATAATGGTAAGGTTGTTGGTGTATTTTTTTATCAGCCTTAGCTGATCTGGAGTTAGCGACGTGCCACCACTGGCAACTACATTTTCAATACCTGCCTGGTGCAGGCTTACAACATCGGTATAGCCTTCAACCAGTAAACATTCATCAGCCTTATCAATAGCCTGTCTTGCAAAGTAAGAGCCATATAACAATTTACTCTTAACATAAATCTCATTTTCGGGGCTGTTAATGTATTTGGGTGCCTTATCATTTTTCCTGATGATTCTTGCACCAAAGCCCAGCACTTTGCCGCTTTGATTGTGAATAGGGAAGATGATCCTGCCGCGGTAATTATCATAGGCATTACCATCACGTACATTTACAAGTCCGGTTTTTTGCAAATAATCCAAATTGTAATGTGCATCAAGCGCAGCTTTGGTAAAGCCATCCCTTGCCTCCGGGTTATAGCCCAGTTGAAATTTATGGATAATCTCTTCCCTGAACCCCCTTTCCTTTAAATAACTCAAAGCAATATCCTGTCCTTCTTCCGTATTGAACAAAGCATCAGTAAAATACTTTTGTGCAAAATTATTAATGATGTATAAACTGTCGGCTACCTGTTGCTGCTGTTTATACTCCGGGCTTGTTTCACTTTCTTCTATCTCTACATTATATTTTGCAGCAAGCCAGCGCAAGGCTTCCACGTAACTGTATTTTTCAGCCTCCATTAAAAACCCGATACTGTTACCGCTGCGGCCGCAACCAAAACATTTATAAATTTCTTTTGCAGGAGATACGGTAAAAGAAGGGGTCTTTTCATTATGAAAAGGACAAAGACCCAGATAGTTGCTGCCCCGCTTTTTTAATTTAACGAAGGAGCCAACAATTTCCACAATATCTATGCGGCTGAGAATTTGCTGTATGCTGTCCTGGGATATCAATTTATAAAATTATGAGGCTGTAATTTACACATGTTATTGTTAAACTTCCTCAAACTCGTTATTAAATAAAGAACTGGCATAATTTATGAAATTTTATAGCAAAAATCATCTGTAATTAATACCTTTATAACCTAAAATAAATAAAAAGTATGAAGAAATACCTACTATTGTTTGCATTGTTACTGGGCGGGGTTTACAGCTATGGCCAGGATCTGGATAATATTAAAAAAATGCTGGTATTGAAGCAATATGAAAAGGCCAGGCCCGAAATTGATGCCTTTTTAAGTAATCCAAAAAATGCCAATAACCCCGAGGCATTATATTATAAAGCTTATGTGTATCATTCCCTGGGTATGTTACCAACAAAGCCGGTTGCCGAAAGCAAAACATTATATATTGGTGCATTTGATGCCCTGCAAAAATATGCACAGGCCGATCCTAAAACCCCTTTAACTACTGAAGAGAAGAATTCGACACTGTATAATACTTACTATGGCTTTTACGACCTGGGCGTGAAAACCTACAATGAAAAGAATCTTGCTGAATCATTCGATCTTTTTAAGAGAGCACTGGAAGTGCATGATTATATCTACGATAAAAAATTGCCTGGTGCTGATGGAATGAAATTCACCACTCATGATACAGATATTGTTTGGAACCTGGCAGTTTTAGCCAATGAACTAAAGAATAAGAATGAGGCAATGGTCTATTACAAAAAAATTGCCGATGCAGATCTTAAAGATGAAAAGTATGCAACTGCTTATGATGAATTGATTTTAAAATACAAAAAGGAAAAAAATGCAGAGCTGTTTGCAAAATATGTTGCTGCAGCAAAAAAATATTATCCCATCGACATGCCATACTGGGAAAACCAGGAAATTGAGTTTGCATTAAGTGGACTGGAAGACGAGGCGCTGCTTAACAAGTACGAGGAATTAACGAAAACTCTCCCCAATAATTATGCAATATTCTATAATTACGCTGTTGAAATAGATAAATTTTTAAATACAGCCGAAGCTACTGGGAAGGATATAGAGGGATACAAGACCAGGATGGAAAATAACTTTAAAAAAGCGCTTGCTTTAAAATCTACTATTGAAGTTAACCTGCAACTGGCCAATATGTATTATACCAAGTCATTTGAGATACAGGAGAAAATTTTAAAAATAAAAGGTACCAAGCCCGCAGAAGTAAAAGTAAAAAATGACCTGAATGCTTCCCGTAAAACTGCATTACAGGAAGCTATCCCTTATGCTGAAGAAGCTGTTAAGCAATTGGCAGCTTTAAAGACTTACAAATTCACGGATAAGACAAATTATAAACTTGCCATTGAAATTTTAGCCAATGCTTATAAGATTAACGATAATGCTGTGAAGGCTGCCGAGTATGAAGCCAAAAAGGCCGAAGTAGACAAATTGTAAAAAAAATAAATGATCATAAAAAAACCTCCTTGAAAAAAGGAGGTTTTTTTATGTTAGAGTCGGGCCGGTTTAAGCGGACTGAATCTTACTATAAATATGATGGTTTATTAGCCACCCACCCGTATCTGGATGTTTGGCCCACCATTCTGCATATCTTTCATGGGCTTTATTTCAATATCCCTGGGTATTTCAAATTCTTTATCGGCCACGTCTTTATCAATGACCAGTTTGGT
>JBBSJI010000122.1:0-7200 GCA_038257425.1 Chitinophagales bacterium | reverse complement strand
AGTAAATCAAAGGTTCCTCCCTTCATAATGTCACTATGCTCCAGGTAATTTTTTGTATATTCTTTGTTGTTTAGTTTTGCTTGTGAGATATAATAATTATCGAAACTATTTCTTGCAGCATTGATGGTAAAGGTTTTTCCATTTTGTAATTGAATAGTTATTTTTTTAAACAACGGGCTGCCCAAGACATACTGATTAGATCCTGGCGTAACCGGGTACATACCAAAGGCAGAAAAAACATACCAGGCAGAAGTTTGTCCATTGTCTTCATCGCCACACAAACCATCCGGGGCATCCGTGTACAATTTATCCATAATATTCCGGGCATGAAACTGCGATTTCCACGGTGCCCCGGCAAAGTTGTACAGGTAGGGCATGTGTTGTATCGGCTGGTTGCCATGTGCATACTGGCCCATATTTGCAATAGCCATTTCGGTGATTTCATGAATTTGTGTGCCGTAGTAGGAATAATCGAAAGTAGGTGCTACGGTAAAAACAGAATCTATTTTATCAATAAATTTTTGTTTGCCTCCCATCAGGTTAATCAGCCCCTGCACATCCTGAAATACGCTCCAGTTCCAGTGCCAGGGGCAACCTTCTACAAAAGAGTCGCCCCATTTATCTGCTTTAAAGTTGGATTGAAAACTTCCATCCAGGTTTTTACCCGTCATAAAATTGATTGACTTGTCAAATACATTTTTATAATTCATGGCTCTTTTTGCAAACAACGCTACCTGCTCTTTAGGTTTATTGAGCGCCTGCGCCAGTTTGCTAATGGTAAAATCATCGTAAGCATATTCAAGTGTACGGGCAGCTTCGCCGCCACCATAGCCTACGTCGTAAGGGATGTAACCGAGCTTGTTGTAATAGTCAACACCAAAGCGGCCCAGCGAACCAAGTGGACCGGCCTGCTGTGTATTTTTAACGATGGCTGCATACAAGGTATCAATGTCTTTTATGGGAATACCTTTTAAATAGGCATCAGCAATGATGGATGCAGAATGAGATCCAATCATACAATTGCGGTGGCCTGGGCTTGCCCACTCCGGCAACCAGCCACTCTCTTTATAAGTGTTTGCCAGGCCCTCCATAATTTGGCTGTTCAATTCGGGAAACAGTAAATTGAACAGCGGAAATGCTGCCCTGAAAGTATCCCAAAAACCATTGTCGGTAAACATGTATCCATCATGTATTTTTCCATTGTAGGGGCTGTAATGCACTATTTTATTTTCCTTGTTGTACTCATAAAACCTACGGGGAAACAGCATTGTATGGTACAAGGCAGTATAAAAAGTGATGAGTTGTTTTTGAGTACCACCTTCAATGGCGATGCGGTTCAGTTGTGCATTCCAGGTATTTTCTGCAATGGTTTTTATTTCATCAAAGTTCTTATTGCCAATTTCTTTTTCCAGGTTTAAATCGGCCTGCTCTGCACTGATAAAAGAAGAGGCTATTTTAAGGTTTACCTGTTCGCCAGCTTTTGTTTTGAACCGGATGATGGCGCCCGAATGGGCACTGGTCATCTCCAACTGATCGGGTGTAATCATTTCATCTTCCACACCAAACACTTGTTCAAAATCTTTATCCGTATAAATAACAAAATAGTTTTTAAAATTATCCGGCACACCGCCCGAATTGTTTTTTGCGTAGCCAATAATCTTACGTTCGGCAGGGAAGATTTTTACATAAGAATTTTTAAAATATCCATCCACCACCAAAAAAGCTTTGTCTGTTTTTGGGTAGGTAATGCGAAAGCGGGCGGCTCTTTCGGTGGGAGTGATTTCAACAGTTGTGTTGTAATCAGCCAGGTAGGTTTTGTAATAATAAGGTTTGGAGACTTCGGCTTTGTGAGAAAACCATGACTGTCTTTTCTCTTCATTGAAAACCATTTTTTCGGTAGTAGCAAAAATGGAGAATACGCCATAATCGTTAATCCATGGCGATGGCTGGTGCGTTTGTTTAAAGCCCCGTATTTTATTATCATTGTATTTATACGCCCAGCCATCACCTGCTTCTGCGGTTTGCGGCGTCCAGCTATTCATGCCCCACGGCAATGCTATAGCGGGGTATGTATTGCCATTCGATAACTCATATTTGGAATCTGAGCCAACCAGCGGATTTACGTAATCAACCAGGCTTTGTGCATGAATAAACTGCGGCAGGATAAATGCAAAAACCAATATTAATTCATTTTTCATTACTAATACTTATTGAAGATTTCAATGTGAGCAATAATGGTTTGAAGTGGTTCAATAGTTTGAATTTCAGCAATCGATTATCACCTTTACCTCTTTGATGGTAAATACTTTAAAACATTTGGAAAAGTACATCAACCGGATGTTTTTTGCGCCAATTCTTTACAGCACACAGCAGTATTGTTTTCTGTAGAGACTATTTTCAAAAGTACTATTGCCGACCTTTCTTTTAAGTATAGAAGATATGCTGTATCAAAGTGCTTTAATATTTCAATCACAAAAATTCCCCGTCATCTTTTCACGGTTTTTAAATAGTATTTATAAACACTTTCTTCTTTAGGATTAGGTGCTTTATTCGCAGACACAGACTAGTTGGGGCCTTAATAAAAAGCGCTAGAAATTTGCCGCATCGGCCCAAAAAAGGCAAGGCTATTGGAGCCGGCACAATATATAAAACAATAAACGCTTGCTGCGAGTTTCTTGATAATGTTCTTCCGGGTTTCCATGTTTTGGTTTATCGAAACCCCAATATGCTTCTAATTGCACGAAACTAAAATGTAATGTTACTATTCTTTCCTTTCTCTTTTCTCAACATCAAAGACCAGTTGCTGGTAACCTATCTCGCCATCTGTGGTAATAGCCTCAACCAGCACCTTCATTTGTCCTGTATTATCAGCATTGTAAAAAGAAGCGGATGCTTTGCCAAGGCTGTCGGTAATTATTGAGGGTTGCCAATACAGCAGGGAACGCAGGTCAGGCTTAAGCCAGTCAGTTGCAGAGGGCTGTGCGTACCTGGGTGCATAGAATTCCCGGGAAGGTGCAAATGCCGGTACCGCCGCTTTAACTATGCCCGGCGACCGGTTTGCACCAAACAAGCCCTTTTTGCCATAGGTGTATATAGCTATCACGTTCCCCCATACAGGTGCATTGACGCAGCGTTCCGGAAACACTTCGCAATAAAGGCTGGAAAATTTATTTGCGTATTCAATTATTTCAAAACTGCTGACTTCGCTAGGTGGAATGTTTGGAATTAATGGGTAGTCACCAGGCTGCACCGGGATACCGTCAATAACAACCAATGTTATTTCCCGGTTGTAAAGCCTTGCATATAGATCGCCGTTTCGAAACCTGAATATGTTGACTTTATCGGGAAAATTAAACATCAGCACACTATACAATCCATAAGACCATTTTGCTTCTTTATCCCTGATATCATTTCCTTCAATTACAAACTTTGCCTTCCCAAATCTATCAGTTACCTTTTTGCGTTCAGGTGTCATTGGGTAGCTTTTAACAATCACCTCCTGTAATGTTAGTCCTTCAGTTGCCACACGGTAATCGTCTTCTGCTTTTTTTCGTTCAATGTTTTTTTGCACGTAAGCCATAATTATGCTGTCCGGTTTTTGTGCCGATAAATAATGATTAAAAGCTATGTCTGGTGTTTCTTTTTTATCGAGTACGATGGTATAATCTTTTTTTACGCCTGATTTATTGGCGCTCTGAATTAAAATATTCAGGTTTTCGCCAAATTGATCATTGATGGGAAAACTAAACCTTCCTGCGCTATCAGATTGAACGGCCTGTACAGTTTGTAATTGGCCAAGCGTCATCATCGTTAGATCAATTCCCTGTTTCTTTTTGCTTTGAAAGAAAACACCCTTAACCGTACCAGATACTGCCAACACAGGTTCTGGTTGAAAAGATATTTGATTAGCCTCTTTTTGATATTTGTATTTACTCCAACCCTGTGTAAGCATGAGTGCGTCAAGATCGCCACTGTGTTCAGCATTGTCAAAATAGTATTCCGGCTTTTCTATCTCGCCCCTTAGGTCTGAACTGATTAACAAAGCCGACAATATATTGCTGCGTTCACCAATGCTTTGTGCCGCCTGCGAATTGTTTAGTACCAGCACCGATACACTAGCGACTGCCGGCTTGCCATCACTGTCCTTTATATTGATGTTTAGTTTTGTTTCTTCACGCTGAAAGTATTTTTCCTTGTCAGTTGCCACACCAATAGTAAGCCTGCTGCCCAATTGGTCATTAAAAAAAAGCCGCTCAGCCATCGGGTTTATCAGCATATTCATCAACATAAAATCAATGATGCCCTCAGGTAAAGAGTTTGCAGGCAAAGAAAACTTAAGAAACCCGTTGGACAGGCGCCCTTTTACATCGTAATAGATTACACCGCGGCAGGCAGCTCTTACAATTACGCTATCATTACCCAGGTAATTAGAACTAACTTCTATTAATACCTTGTCACCTGATTTTCGTATTGCCAAAATATTTCCTTTGCCGGTGACGGCCGGTAAAGAAAATATTTTTTGTTGACCACTTTGGGATGATTCTACAACCCGGGCATTGTATTTTTCGGTGCTGTCAACATTGCTTAGCATAACCGAACCCATTCCTAAATCGTTGCTTTTGAAAGTGGTTACGATAGTTCCTCTGCTGTCAACAATTTCTCCCTTCACAAAGGTGCCCTTGCCATTACAGTCTACTGCTTTAAAAGCCAGTAACGATGGAATGCCATGCACCATCTCGCCGCTTTCCGCAAAAAAATCAAGGTCCAAGCATTTCTCTTCAAGTGCAATGGTTTTAAAAGATTGATAATTATTTTTTGTTTGAAGTTTTACCGTTGCAAACTGGCTTTGGGTAGTAATTGGATAATCAAGAACAAATCCGCTATTTCCGTTGCGTTTTATGATCAGCGTATCTTTTTTGTCATCGAGCGACACAATAACTGTCACCTCCTTCGAAGGAATACTGTCAATGACCAGCGGTTTAAGTTGCGCAGTTAAACGGCGATTGCTGTCACCGCTTTTAAGTAGCGAAATACTGGTAATGGCGCTTGCTGCTGGTGTAGCTCCATTGCCAAACAATTGTATGTATTCTTTAAAAAAGAAATCCGGGCCAAAGTTCTTGCCCCATTCTGTGTATGCTCTTACAAGGTAGAAACCATCTTTGAAATCTGGGGTAAGTTGAAAAAAACCATCACCAATTCCATGCTCTAGCTTGACCAGTTTTTTTTCAACAACAGTTTCATTTGGGTCTATCAACTCTACATATAAAACACCGCTTACTGATGAAGGCATGTGATATGCCGCACCGCTTACAATGGCTTTAAACCATACAGTCTGGTCGGTGCTGTATACCTTGTTGTCAAGCTGCAAATAGATTTTTTCGGCTAATGCGGCATGGGAGCTGTAGTTATTTGGTTGTGAATAGCATACTCTGCATAGCATTAATGCGAAAACTAATTGAAGGATAGCTACTGAAAAAGTTTTGGTTACAGAAAAGGCAATTTTTTTAGACATGTTGTACAAGTTTGGTAACAGTATTTTTTGAAAGGCAATTTATACTCCCAAAATACTTCCTGCTGAAATTGCTCACGACTTTGCCCTGAAAATTTATAGCCATTAAAATTTAATTCAACAAGTTTTTTTGTCTCCATTCCTGTTGAATATGCATTTAAATATTTGTGGGCCGTTGCGTCAGTATTGAAAAGATAGTTGGGAGTTAATAATTGCTGTGCAGTCAAATTGACCTGAATGGATAAATACATAACTAGCAAGAAAATAAGTTTATGCATTTTTTTGATGTTGATTAAATCCATATTAATGTTCATTTTGTTTGCTGAAAAAAAATTATCCATTCATTGTTCATTTATTAAGCTTGTGAACACAGTTAGAAGGGTCATTTAAAAAAGCACTATTTCATCTTTGTAAATTTCTGACGACTTTGATTATTAAACTGGTAAAAAACCATTAACCAGAAGAACCTAATTCTTATTTAAAATTCGATTGATACCTTTTCCAGAGAATTTACCGTTTTATTGTAAATGAGCGCATCCTTTTTGTATACCATGACCTGTACTTTGGTAGAACTTCTTTTTAACTTGATGGAAATTTCAGTATCAGCTAAGTGTATTTTATTTAGCGCAAACTCATTGAAGCTAGCCGGCAATGTGGGTTTAAAAACGAATGAGCGGAAGCCTGTTTGTTCGAAACCTAAAAGACCTTCAATGAAAATCCGGCAATACAAAGCGCTCTCAGCCGATAGATGCCGCATATTATTTTCAGGATACGCTTCAATAACATAAGGCACATGATCACCCAACAATCTTTTTGTAGAAAATGCTTCAAGCTTGCTGAGGGATTGTTCGATTGCACCAGCCTTAAAAGTTCCACGAAGCGCATATAAAGTGCCTCTGTCCCAAAATACATTTGCATCCGTTGATGAAGTATTGAGTTCGACCAGCACCCCATTTTCTGTCCATAATTTATCCAGCAGCGCTATTGTTGTAGCATCTGCACGCTTAGTTATGCCCATCACCAACGGCAAACAAATCCAGTGTCTTAAATGAGTATTGCCCTTAAAATACCGATATGTTTCCAACCCTTCCAAATTGTAACCAAATTGCTTTTCAATGGCCACTTCGAGTTTTTTTAATCGTTGCATATACATTTTTGCTTCCTTATGCAAACCTAACTCTTTGGCCAAACGGGATGAGAATTTCAGCCCACCATAGTAGAGCGAATTCGTGGAA
This sequence comes from Chitinophagales bacterium, assembly GCA_038257425.1. Taxonomy (GTDB): domain Bacteria; phylum Bacteroidota; class Bacteroidia; order Chitinophagales; family Chitinophagaceae; genus Ferruginibacter. The sequence continues at coordinate 456 of JBBSJI010000122.1, read as the reverse complement.
AGGTTAGCGCTGCCGGTAGAAATTCTTCCTTCCATTTCATCGGTCGTTGAACGCACTATACCATCCTCATTCAACATTTTGTGGCAGTATTCTAAACTCCATTCTACTAACGGCCACAGTTCTTTCGCTATTTGTTTATCTCCTCTTAATAGAATAAACTGAGAAGTTCCTAAAGCTAACATAGCTGCATCGCCTCTATCTTTTCCACAGCAAGGAAGTTCACCGTCTATTTCAAAAGAAGAAGAGATTGCAGCAAAATTTTCAGGTATGTTTTTCAGAAACATTTTGTAAGCATTGTAAGCTGCTTCATTTCCAATATCATAGCCTAGAAAAGGGAAAAACGGGCCACTGTACTCAACCTGGTCATTTGCCCACACACCTACATAATAGTTGCCGCCGCCTGGAGAATGCACTTTGCCCATTTTTGAATTATAGATGCTTTCGGCTGCACGTATT
>JBBSJI010000121.1:0-7203 GCA_038257425.1 Chitinophagales bacterium | reverse complement strand
GCATCCCTTAAAGTAAAGATTGATATCATCAACAAACCCGGCGTAGATGATATTTTTTTCTTTGTATTCCACCAGGCCATTGTAATGTGCAGGTAATTTATTGCCGCATATAATGATCCTGTATTTAAAATTATCATTTGCAAGCAGTAAGGGGTTTATTTTTTTTAGTATGATATCCAAAGCATCGAGGTTGGGTTTATAGCCAAGTGTTCCGTTAAAAAGCAGGATTTTTTCCCAAGGCTGTATATCATGTTTTTTACAGAGAATTTCTCTTGCTGTTTGTTTTTCCTCAGGTGATGGAGCTTGACTTAGTTCAAAGCCATAGGTTATAACGGTACATAACTGAGGATTGAGTTTAAAGTTTTCAATTGCGTAATTTCGATCGTTATCCTGTATAAAAAAATTATGGTTGGCATTCCGGTGAACAAGCTTTTCATATTGCCATAAAATACCCCACCACCATTTTCCCATACTTTTAAAACGCAGCGATTCGATATTATGAGAATGGATGATGAGTTTTATTTTACAAAACCATCTTAATAAGATACCCAGCCAGCCATAATAAGGATGCTCCACAACGAGGTGTGTTATTTTTTCTTCTTTGATGATACGCTTCAACTTAAAAAAATATAAGGGGTTGATGTAGCGGGCTTGACTGTTACTTAGAATATTTAAAACAGGGTAGGGTTCTGCTATAACCTGGCTGTTATCTTTTATAGTAACACAGCTGATGCTTACATGTTTGCTTAAGTACCGGTTGAAAAAAGCAATACCTTTTTGTCCGCCCATTTCTGGCGGTAAAAATTTATAGGAAACCAGGCTTAATATTTTAACTGTGTTATCCATTATATTTTACAGGCTGTAATATTTACAAAAGGCGCAAACCAATATCCCTTTTTACCGCCGATCTTTATGAGCCTATTTAAGAAAGCGGTAAATAAATTTACAACCTTGTATCTATAGTTGATGTCCCAAAAGCCTGCAGTATATTCAATTTTAAAACCCGCCTGCTGAATAATATCAGTATAATCTGCTTTTGTAATTAAATTTTCGGCCCAAACGCCTGTTTTGCAATTGCAGGTATTGGTTCCTAAAAATTCTACTGCCGGGATGGGTTGTTTTTTAAAGTACAGGCCTATTGCATTGGTAAAATCAGCAAAAGCCCGGCCCCGGGTTAACTTTATTAATTGGGTAAGATCTGTTGTTGTAATACCCGAAACAAGTTCCTTTATATGATCTTCACGTTGTTTTTTATAGGTTGTTTTTTCTACAGTATGATGATGCCAGTAATGCTTTAAGCGCATGGCTATGTTATGGTAATTGGCAGTAGTTGTAGAATAACATACCGTGCTTATGCCGGATTCACTAAGCTTTGTATAAAAATCCCGCAGTTTGTAAATATGTTCAACTACATTTCTTGAAGCTACAATATCAAAATGAACGTTATTGCGTTTCCCGTATTCAATTACTGCATCAATATCTCCCGAAATAAAATCATCAATGGTAATATCCAGTTTAGCGCAGATGGTTTTTGCATAGTCTGCCCATTGTGGAAAATAATCGTTGAAATAAACTTTTTTAAAACCCAAAGACCCCGCTAATAAAAAAAGTGTTCCCAGCCCGGCTCCATAATCAATAAAAGTAATTTCCGCCAGGGGCCTGTTGGTCTTTTTAACTGAGTTATAAATAATGTGGGCACTGCTTTGTACTGAAAAGAATAATCGGCTTCCACCGTGATGATTAGTAAAATAATATTTGCCAAAATCATCTATCTCGGTGTTGCTGATATCCAGCACAGCCAGTTTTTTATACAAATGATTTGCCCGGTCATTTATTAACCGGGCTGTATCATCAGTATGATCTAAAAAAGTATGTTCCTTATTTTTATCCAACAAAATTTATTAAGCTTTTAGGTCAGTTGTCTTTTTCCTGTTCCTCCAGGCCATGAAAATGCAGAACAGAACAAATACCACTGCAAAGATATTTGTATACCTTGCTATCAGTTCACCTTTTTTAACAGAAACAGGATCAAAGATAAAATCAATGGTATGTTTACCTGTAGGTATTGCAAGCCCTCTTAATGCATAATTAGTTTTTACATACGCTGTTTTCTTGCCGTCAATATAGGCTTCCCATCCATGCGGATAATATATTTCGCTGAATACTGCAAACTGGTTTGTTGCTGCATTGAACTCGTATTTTATCTCGTCATTTTTGTTCTCTATCAATTTAATGTAAGCCGTTGAATCATATACGGGCATAAATGGTACTGCCGATTTAAATCGTTCATCCACAAAAGCAACTGCAGCAGGATCAAAAGAATCCAAAGCATTCATCTCTTCATCGGCAGTTTTTACAAACTTAATTTCCTTTACAAGCCATGCGTTACCTAATGCAAAGAAATTCTGTACAGCCATGGTTTGTTTTGGATCTCTTTGGTCAGGTACAATAGCATATTTCATATTCAGCATATTCAGCACAGGAAAGCTGTCTTTAGCAGACGGGTTTGCACCCCACTTCTCTATGTTCTTGTAGAGCTGTCTTTCAATAAGATCCTGGTACAAGCCAAGTTTTGCAGGACTGTAACCACCAATAGTATTGTGCTTATAAGAAGCCAGTGCACTGTTAAAGGAATTGCCTACATCAAATCCATAACCATTGGCATTAGGAAATGCAAGGTTAATTATCCGGTAGTATCCGGTGTCGGCCCTTAATTGTATATCTGCACGGGTATCTGTATAACTTGCTTCCAGTTCGGCAGGGTCAATAAAATTTTCTTCTTTTAAATATCTTTTGCTTACACCCATAAGATCAATAATGCAAAAAAGGATAAGCACTCCAAAAACAACTGCAGGCTTTATCTTGTTTTTTGCGTATAGGAAAAGTGTAGCGATCAGCACCAGCATAAAACCTAATGAACGCCACATATCACTTAAATAAAATGCCTGTCGGTCTTCCTTTAAAGCAGTGAAATAACTTCTTGTAAAATCCGTGCCCTTGCCTTGCAAGGCATCATTTATATTTTTACGTAAATCTGCAGTTGCCGTATTCGTAAAATCTGAAAAGAAATAAAACAATCCCAATAGAGCCACTGTACCGCCGGTGATATAAAGGCATTTCTTAAAGAGTTGCCACAATTTTTCTTTACTGGTCTTTACTACAAACTCATCTAAAAAGATAACAGCAAGTAGTGCAACTGAAAGCTGGGGAATTACAAGGGCCATGGATGGTGCCCTGAATTTTTTATAAAATGGCAAATGATCAAAAAGGAAGTAATTAACGGCTTCAAAATTTTTACCCCAGGCCAATATAATTCCAAACAGGGTTATAGCAACCAGCCACCACCTGTGCTCACTTTTTGATAAGAAGGCGCCGAATAAAAACAGTAAACAAATAATTGCACCTAAATAGACAGTACCCTGTGTGCTTAACAATTCGCCCCAGTACATAGGAGATGACTGAAAGATCTGTTCTGCAAATCCCTGTGGCAGTGTTTGTGCATTCTCTTGTAAAACCACTGTGGCTTTTGATTCTTCACTGAGGCCTTCGGCAGAACTTCCGCCAAAAGCATTAGGTACAAGCAGGGTCATTGTTTCGGCCTTGCCATAGCTCCACATAAAGGCATAGTCTTTATCAAGACCACCTTTGGTTTCATTCTTTTTTTCTTTTTGTGTAAGCTCACTGCGGCCACCCCTCATGGTTTCTTTGCTGAACTCGTAAGTTGGCCAATAGATCATAGCCATAGTGCCAAGTATTACGGCACCAATTCCAACGGAAATTATCCCGGAAACAACTAAATGCTTTATGTTTTTTTCTTTGATGCACTTTATGATAAAAGGTACCGTCATAAAAATCACTATCAATAAGGTATAATAAACTATCTGCTGGTGAAGCTGGCCCAGCAACAAAATACCTGAAGTAAGTAAAACAGCGCAGCCCAGCCAATATTTTTGTTTAAATATTAATTGTATGCCTGCAAGTACAGCAGGGGCGTAGGCCATTGATAAGAGTTTGGTATCATGCCCACCGGCAATTAAAACAGGATTGTAAGACGCATAAGCATAAGCTATGCCCCCGATTATTCCTATCCATGGATTAATACCAATCACGATACAAAGCAGGTAAAAGCACAAGGCTGCAATAAATAAATAAAAGATAGGTTTTGAAAAACCCAGGGACAATATATCCTGAACGACTTGTAAACGGATATTCATTGGCTCTTTACCATCAAGTGCTATCTGGTAAGTAGGCATTCCACCCATCATGCTGTTAGTCCATTTTGGAAAATGTCCATATTTCTCTTTATACTCAAAAGACTGCTGTGCCATGGCCTTCCATTGTATCACATCAGTCTGCTGCACTGCTTTTCCTTCAAGCGCAGGTTTAGTTAAGATTATTGACAGTATTAAAAAAATGATAACAGCGACAAGATGGGGTAGAACCTGTTTGAAATTGATTTTATTCATAATTAGTTTTTGCTTTGGCAAAATAATGCTAAAAAATTAAAAGATGGCCGTAAAAGTATTAAAGCTTGATAATCTTACCAATTAAAAAAGCCACTTAACGGTGGCTTTTTTAATTGGTAAGATTTATTATTAATTTCCCATGCCCTGAGATGCATTCTGCATGCTATCCATCTCGCCTTTCATGCTTTTCTTTTTAAATAACGATACATCCAGTTTTCCAAAACGGTAATTAAAGTTAAGGCGTAAAACCTGTGGATCTCTGCGGCGGTCACTATCCTGTATAAAATAAACCGATTCCGAATGGGTAGAGTATAACTTTGTTCTGAAAATATCATTCATCTGCAAGGTTAAAGATGCAGCCTTGTTCTTCATAAAATCTTTTTTAATGGCTATATCAACACCATAATTGGGCCTGGTATAACCCTGTGCACCAATAGGAGAGCCACCAAACATCATCATACCACCACCGCCACCGCCTCTGCCTGGAGGTAAGATCGTTTTGGCCTGGTAATCGCCCGATAACTGTATTGAAAAATTCTTTGGTAGTGTAAATGAGTTATTGATCTTGCCAAACATACTCAACTGGCCATTATCTATGCCACCGGTTATAGCTCCAGCTTTTAAAGTTGAATTGTACACATTTATATTCATGGTAAGATCCCACCATTTTACAGGCTTTGTTTTGCCGGTTAGTTCCAAACCTACATTATAGCTGGTATTGGCATTTGCATATGAGGTAATTAAAACTGAATCGGGTTTGGCATTGGGATCAGGATTTTTATCACGGTACTGGTAATTGGTGATGAGGTCATTTGTATTTTTTAAATAAACTGTTGCTAAAAAACTTGTTTTCGGAGTTACCTGTGTCTGGTAAGAAAGCTCTGCCAGGTTTGTGAATTCCGGAACGAGGTTTGGATTACCAATTGATAAATTCAAAGGATCGGAAATATCATAATTAGGTATCAACTGAAAGAAATTTGGCCTGTTTATCTTACGTGAGTAATTCAACTGCAGATCAGATTTTTCACTCAGCTTGTATGTCATGAACAGGCTGGGGAAAAGACTGAACGGATATTTGTTATTGAATTTCTTGCCTGTGCTCAGCATGGTGCCGGTATAATTTGAACTCTCTACACGCAGGCCAAGCTGGTAAGTAAATTTCTTTATCTTTTGGCTGAAAGTAGTGTAGGCTGCATATACCTGGTCATTGAATTCATAGTTATTACTAAAGCCCGGAACCAGAAGATACTGGCCGCTTCCGTTCTGCACGTAATTAGATAAGGTGCTTTTATAATTTCTTACAGCCCCACGTAAGCCCATTTCAATTTTAAGATTTTCAGAAATGGGATTCACAAAATCAGTCTGGGCAGTAAAGAACCTGTTTGTGCCGGCGCCGCCAGTGCGTTCAATAAGTGCTCCTGTTTTAGGACTGTTATTGCTGTAAAAATATTGACTGATATAATCTCCTTCATTATCATTTTTGCTCTGGTTATAATTGGCATCTATTGTCCACTCTTTGTTTGGCTTTGCAAAATTGTGTTTAAAGCTGATGTTGGTACCCATATTCCTGAAACTGAATTCAGTCCTGGTATCCCGGAATCCCCAATCAGAATTTACAAGGATGTTTTTGTAAAGGGTGTCCCTGTCAATATTGATAAGATCCTTGTTCTTAAACTGCCCTCTTACATAGGTAGCGCCTACGGTAATGGTATTCCTGTTATCAATAAAATAATCAAATCCGCCTCTTGCAAAACCAAAATAACCATTTCCAACCGGCTTATTATTCTGCGTAAAAATAGAAGTAGTGTCATCATTCAGGTAATTCGTTCTTTCGCTGTTTGCAGTGCTTATTGATTTGCGGGAATTAAATCTTGCTCTTGCAAAAAAGTTGATCTTACGCTGCTTAATATTAATATCACCTCCTGCAGAAGGCTTTGCCCTTGAATCTATACTGGCATTCACATTTCCATTGTATCCTGCTTTTCGGTTCTTCTTCATAACAATATTTAAGATACCGGCGCCACCGCCACTGGCATCAAATTTTGCAGAAGGGTTGGTAATGATCTCTACACTTGCTATTTCATCAGCAGGTATCTGTTCTAAAGTAAGGGTAGTAGGCCTGCCATCAATGAAGATCTGTGGCGATGCATTGCGCATGGTCACATTTCCATCAATGTCCACATTTAAAGAAGGTACATTTTTCATCACATCTACCGCAGTACCACCAACACTGGTCAGGTTCTTTTCAACGTTAAATACCTTGCGGTCGATGTTCATCGTCATTAAAGACTTGCTTCCTGTAACTGTTACATTCTCCAGCACCTGGGCATCGGGGGTTAATGTAATATTTCCTAAATCCTTATCTACCGCACTAAGCATGCTGCTCATATCTCCGTTCTTTGCACCGGCCATATTCAATTGAAAAACTGCCTTTGCCTCATAAGGCTTAAAACCTATGGCAGTGATCTGCAGTTTGTACTGTCCCATTACATTGATATTCTCTATACTGAACTCCCCTTTTTTATCAGTAAGCATACCGCCAACAATTACATCTTTGCGTTTTTTTGTTGCAGTGTCAAATTTGTTTTGAACCAAAAGCACAGAAGCAGCTTCAAGGGGCTTATTAGTTACAGATTCTAAAACCTTACCATAAAAATGGCCCAGGTTCATATTCTGACCGCCCATCTGGCCACGGTTTGCGCCTCCACCGGGCATTTGAGCGTAGCTTATTGAAAAG
>JBBSJI010000120.1:0-7211 GCA_038257425.1 Chitinophagales bacterium | reverse complement strand
CCGGCATTACCTGGAGTTGCGCCCCAGGAACTGTTGCCATCCTGCGTTAAAACCCCATTTGCGCCACCTGTATTGGTTACGGTCAAATTTGCCGGTAAAGCTGCGGGCTTTAAAAATGTGAGGCCACCACCACCACCACCACCGGCACCAATTCGGCCGGCAACTGCAATAGGTCCGCCAACCATATCTGCACCCTTACCACCTTTAGTTTCAACTACGGAATTATCCAGGAATTGATTGACCGCTAATAAAACAGTACCACCGGCACCACCACCGCCCATTCCATCATGGCAGTTTGCTGAAGCAGGGATCGTACAAGCCAATCCATTGGCTCCGTTTGCCACTATCTTTTTTGAATTTGATTGAATTCTATCAGCAGATATAATAACAATGCCTCCTCCGTTTCCACCAGCAGGAGGAATGTTACCAATATTGTCTGCCTGGCCGGCACCACCGCCGCTACCCATATAGATCTTGTTAGCAGCACTGCTGTAAGCCAATTGCTTGCCTCCAACACCCCTGTTATCAAATGGTGCATTGCCGCACGGTTGTAACTGGTAGCCACCCAACCCGCCACTGCCTGCATTACCACCGCCACCACCACCGCTGTTGTGGGCAAGTCCACCACCACCACCACCTGCAGGACTACCTTTACCACAAATGATATTATTGGAAATGGTTGTCACGCTTTCACCTTTTTGAGCAGCGAATATTGTATTCAAAGGATAGTTGTAATTATTTTGAAAACAATTCAAGGTTTGGTTTCCGGGGTTATAGCCGGGCGCACCCTGAAAGCCACGACCACTGACATCAATGTTTGCATTAAGTGATAGTGTATTCAAAACATTAAATACCAACACACCACCCTTATTTCCATCCCAAGGTAAGCAGGTTAAAGTATCACTTACAGTTATATCAGTAAAGTATGGCACGCTTATCAATTGTACTTTCCCCAAAGGGATATCGTACTGCCTGGTAAGGTTGTTTTTTAATTCTATAATATTACCCGCTTTGCTTTTTACATAATTGAATTCGTAGTTTCCTGCATTTTTGTAATCGGTTACTGTGCCAAAAGCTGCAGTGTTGGTTGAATCAATTACTGCTCCTTTCATCTGGATCAGCAAGACGGTATCTCCAACATTGTAAGCGCTGCCATTTTCAACAGTTAATGAATTGGTACAGGGATTCAAAGCCACTACGGGCGTATAATCATTAATGATTGTAGAAGTTGATGTAACCGCACACGAATCGGCTACATATGTACAATTTGGATTGGTTGCATTGATTGTTGCTCCCCCATTCAATGTACCATTATAAGCTGCATTACCTTGTTTATTTAATAAGTTATCAAAAATATAATAACCCTTCAACCCAGTTTGTGTTGTTGGATTGGGTAAAGACGTATTCATATAGGTTTGTAACTGAGCTTGTGTACGAGCTACATTCCAGATGCGTACTTCATTAATGTTACCGATAAATGGAAAGATAGTGGGTGCGCCTTCAGGAACATTTTGTCCGATGGTTGTTATTAAATCATTAATGTTTAAATTTCCTGATGCTGGGGCCTGACTATGTAAAAAACCATTCCGGTAAAATTTGAGAGAAGCACCATCGTAAACCATTGCGACATGATAGGTCTTATTTAATGTTATGGGGCAGTTTTCCTGGATCAGGGCATCACCATTAACTGTACTAATAGAACATCCATTAGGCCAAAGGGCATAATTGACATTTCCAACAGTTGTATGTTTTGAAACTAAAAAACCGTATCCTCCAACAGGATTAACAGGTGCCGTTCTGTTAAAATTTGCTTCAACAGTAAGTTGGTTTCCAGAAATATCCAAATCTCCAACTCTTGCATTTGAATTAGGGGTTGGGGTGTTTAACCAATTGTTACAACTTGTTGTGTTAGAACAATCTGTTAATGCCATTGCTTCTGCTGCATTTAAAACCCTGTTATAAATTCTTACATCATCCATTTTACCTTTATAGTAATCCCCGTTTGAATCTCCTTTTTTTCCAAAATTTATTTTGGATGCTGTCCCATCCTGCAAAATAAATTTTGTTTGCGATAGATTTGAAGATTCAAGAACTCCATTAACATATAATTTCCAGATGCCGTTCTTATAAGTTACAACAATGTTATACCAGCAAGGTATTCCAGTAAAGACAGTAGTTCCATTTAATACAGCATTGTAGGCAAACCCACTCATTGCTTTATAATTCAAAACATACGTTCCATAATTCCATTGTGATATTGTATAATCAGGTGTAAAGGGCGATTTTACTACTAATGCCTGTGCAGGCCATGAATATCCTTGATCAGGTAGAATCCTTACAGAAATTGAAAAAGAATCCTGAGGAGCAAAATTGTATAATGGGGAATAAGGTAGCTGTATATAAGAATTAGACCCGTTAAAGTAATAAGCTGAATTTGGCACGCCAAATCTGTCTGTAGTCAGCACTACGTTATTAACAACCCCATTGATATTGTTTGTTGTCGCATCATTAGCATTGCCACTAAATGGATAAAAAGCAATTAATCCTTGATTCAGGTTTACCTGGCCAAAGCAAAGATTTGTTATTAAGAGTGAAAGGGTAAGTATTTTTTTCATAAGCGGTCTACGAAAGATGTCCTTGGCGTTAAAACTACATAATCTTATTTATATTTATAAACCAAGATAATTAAAAGGTGTAATTGCATTTAATTCTTTCTTAACTGCCGCAGAAACTTTTAATGAAGAAATGAACCGGCGGATAGCTTTTTTATCAATGGAATTTTTGCCCCTGGTAAGATCTTTCAACGCTTCGTATGGTTTTGGATAATTCTCCCTGCGTAAAATGGTTTGTATGGCCTCGGCAACTACGGCCCAGTTATTTTCAAGATCGGCTTTAAGTTTTGGTTCGTTTAACAACAGTTTGCCAATACCTTTTTGGGTTGATATTATGGCCAGTAAAGTATGTGCCACCGGTACACCAATATTTCGTAATACGGTAGAATCTGTGAGGTCTCTTTGTAATCTGGATATGGGGAGTTTGGCCGAAAAGTGCTCCAGCAAAGCATTTGCGATGCCCAGATTACCTTCGGCATTTTCAAAATCAATAGGGTTTACTTTATGTGGCATGGCACTGCTGCCAATCTCTCCCTTTTTGGTTAGCTGCTTAAAATAATCCATGCTGATGTAGGCCCACATATCCCGGCAAAAATCTATGATGATAGTATTGATACGCTTTATTGCATCAAAATGTGCGGCCAGTGTATCAAAATGTTCAATCTGTGTAGTGTATTGCTGGCGCTGTAAACCCAGTTTATCTTCAATAAAATCGTTGGCAAATTTTACCCAGTTATATTTAGGAAATGCCACATGGTGTGCATTAAAATTGCCGGTAGCGCCACCAAACTTGGCAGTAAAAGGAATATAACTGAAGAGTTGTATCTGGTTCTCCATCCGCTCCACAAAAACCATCATTTCCTTTCCTAACCTTGTTGGGCTGGCAGGCTGGCCATGCGTACGGGCAAGCATGGGCACATCTTTCCACGCCATGGCAAGTTTACCAATGGTATGTTGCAGGTTGATTACAGCGGGCAAATATTCCAGTTCGATACTGTTCTTCCAAAGCAAGGGAATGGCGGTATTGTTAATGTCCTGGGAAGTTAATCCAAAATGAACCCACTCTTTTAATTGGCCGGCATTACAGTTATCTAATGCAGTTTTAATAAAATATTCAACTGCTTTTACATCATGGTTGGTTACGGCTTCGGTCTTTTTAATATCTTCTGCATCCTGCAAAGAAAATTCAGCAGCAATTTTTTGCAGTTGCTGTTTTGTTTTGGCATCAACTTTAAAGAACTTCTTCTCTGCCAGGAACAAAAAATATTCTACCTCCACTATCAACCGGTATTTTATCAATGCAAATTCGCTGAAGTATTCGCCCAGGTGCTGTACTTGTTTGCGGTAACGTCCGTCGATGGGGGATATGGCAGTTAGTTGATTTAAATCCATGATGATGCAGTAAATTTGCCGCAAAAATACGTTAATTGGCACAGAAGATAAAGGTAGGCGCTGTTAGTTATTTAAATACCAAGCCGCTGATATATGGTTTTGAACATGGAAAAATGAGTAAGGAAGTTGAACTGGTGATAGATTATCCTTCCAATATTGCTTCGCTTTTAATAAACAATAAGATCGATATAGGGCTGGTGCCGGTAGCTATAATACCGGATTTACCCGAACATCATATCATTTCTGATTATTGTATTGGTTGCGATGGGGAAGTGGCCAGCGTATGTTTATTCAGCGATGTTCCATTACATGAAATCGAAACTATTCTGCTCGATTACCAAAGCAGGACCTCGGTTGCCCTGTTGAAAATTCTTTTAAAGGAACATTGGAATATAGCTCCCCATTTAGTTTCTGCGACCAATGATTTTGAGCAAGATATCAAGGGAACAACGGCCGGGTTAGTGATTGGTGATAGAGCTTTAAAACAGCGGGAGCACTCAGCTTATATTTTCGACCTGGGACAGGTATGGAAAGATATGACCGGACTGCCTTTTGTTTTTGCCGCCTGGGTAAGCAATAAAAAATTACCCAATGATTTTGTTATGCGGTTTAATGCTGCAAACAGCATGGGTTTGCGGAACCTGGAAGAAGTGATCCGGCAAAATCCTTTTAGAGGATTTGATATGAAAACTTATTATACAAAAAATGTAAAATTCAACCTGGGGCCTGAAATGTATACCGCAATGAATTTGTTCTTAAGCAAATTAGATGGGAACCTTAAACCCATCTCTTAAACCGTTCATCAGCTTGCTTCTTCTTTCTTTATCGAACCTTAGGTAATACAAGGTTCTAGTAAAAAAAGTAATAGCAAAGGCAACTAATTTTACCAGCCCTTTCAAATTTTTCCTGATAAAGTATATCTTATTGCGGTTGGAGTAATACACATAAAAATCCGGGTTGGAACCGGTAGATGATGAAACTTTGTGTAAAACAGTCAACGCAGGTTCATAATACATTTTATAACCGGCCTGTATTGCCCTGAAAACAAAATCGGTGTCATCATAATACGCAAAATATTTGGCATCCATTAAACCAACAGTCTTAAAAACATTGCTTTCTACCATCATAAAGCAGGTAGGGGCGTAAGTAATATATTTGGCAACATTATACTCCGGTGAATCCGCTTTACCATCCCCATAATGAATACCCAAAGCCCGCCATTTATTCATCGTGCCGCCTGCCATCCAAAGTTTACGGGTATCGTAATAAAATATCTTTGGAATAATAATCTTTTCTCCCCTTTCGCAAAGAGCAAGCATATTGCTGAAAACAAGATCCTGCTCCAGTTCAATATCGTTGTTCAATATAATAATATGTGTGCAGCCATCGGCCAAGGCCTGCCTGATGCCGATATTATTACCTTCTGCTACACCAATGTTCTCACTATTTTTTATATGGCTGTATTGTGTAATTGTATTTGTGGCAAGGCAATCTTCAATAATTTTATCAGCGGATGCTGAAGGGGAATTGTCAACCAGGTACAGGATATAATCTTTGTGGGTTTGCTTTGCGATGCTTTTAAAAAAATCAGGCAATACACTATCGCTTTTAAAAAGAACTGTAACTAAACCTATCCTGTCCATAATATTTATTTCAATAATCCTTTTGACTTCATTTCTTTAATAGAATCTTCATACTTACTTTGGTGTATTTGCTGTCCATTTACCCAATCGGTAAAACGCTTTAATCCGGTTTTAAAATCATAATTGGGTTTAAATGAAAGAAGTTTTTCAATTTTGGCGATATCTGCATAATTATGGCGGATATCTCCAAACCTATAATTTCCTGTAACCAGTAAAGGAACCTTTGCCCCATACAATTTAACCAGCAGGTCAGCAACTGCTGAAACGGTTATGGCAATGCCTGTACCCACATTAAATACCTCCCCGTTTGCTGCTTCTTTTTCGATGCCTAAAAAAGTTGCTCTTACTACATCGTCAATATAAACAAAGTCACGGCTTTCTTTACCATCTTCAAAAATATTTATGGGCTTGTTGTTTTTTATTAAGGTAGAAAAAATAGAAAGAATACCGGTGTATGGATTACTTAAAGATTGTCCGGGTCCATACACATTCTGATACCTCAATGCAACAGGAGCAATTCCTAAAGATGGGCAAACCGTCATCACCATTTGTTCCTGGTTGTATTTGGTAATACCGTAAACCGATGATGGATGAATTTTAGATTGCTCATCTGTTGCCACCACTTGTAAAGGTTCTTCAATGCCTGGATAAGTAACCTCAAAATTTCCGGCATCCATATTGGCTGATAGGCGATGATTGGGATAGACAGTTTGCTGTTGAGAAGTAATATATTTTCCTTCACCATAAATTGACCTGGAGGAAGCAACCACCACTTTTTTAACCTTAGTTTTATTATTTGCCAGTATATCCAGCATGATGGCTGTACCACCCACATTTACATCAGTGTATTTTTTTATCTGGTACATGGATTGACCGGTACCGGTTTCAGCAGCAAAGTGCACGATCGTCTCATTGTCTCCTATCGCTTTGTTCCATTCTTCAACACTGGTTACAGAACCATGTATAAACTGTACTTTGTCTATTATTGAATTGTACAGCGAAGAATTCTTTTCAGGATCTGCCCCATGTATCTGTTCAGATAAATTATCTAATACAGTTACTTTATAACCTTTTTCCAAAAGAAATAATGCCAGGTTAGAACCTATGAATCCAGCACCGCCTGTAATTAAGATCTTACTCATCGTTAATTGGTTCAAATAAATTGTCCTTCTTTATCAGTTTTTTGCCATTGCTTTGTTTCCAGGTTATAACGCTTGATGATCACTGCTGGTGAACCGATGGCTACACAGTTATCAGGAATATCTTTAGTTACAACAGAGTTAGCACCTATCACGCTGTTCTTTCCTACACCTGCCCCTATCACACAAACATTTTCGCCCAGCCAGGCACCATCACCAATAACCACGGGGTTTGTTTGTTTGATGGGTTGATCAATTACTGCAAGCTCAATGTTTTCATAGCTATGCAGGTTATCACTGATATAAACTTTATCGGCCATTAATACTTTTTTGCCGATCTCAATTTTTGATGTAGCATAAATATGGCAGAAGCGGCCAATGTATGTACCATCGCCAATAATAAGTTTTGCGTCAACATCTCCTGT
>JBBSJI010000119.1:0-7392 GCA_038257425.1 Chitinophagales bacterium | reverse complement strand
CTAAATGATTGGTCATTTCATAATTTTTTTACCCAATCTCCATTTTTTCCGCTGCCCCTGTTTTCAACAAAAATCAAAGAACTTTTAAAGCTGCCGCTTGTGTACTGCAATATAACATTTTTTCCCTTACAGGTGTATGCCCATGTATGTATGCCTGTTCATGTGATGCACTACCGCCCGGGTGCTGCTGCCTGTGTCGTCCATGCCTGCGCCTGTGTAAGCTGTTGTAAAAATCAGTAAAGGTTAAAGATTAATACAGCCATTCTTTAAAGTTGCAGACGCTGGCAATGGCGCTCCGGTAATATGTGATTGCCCATTATAAACCTCGATTTAAAAATATCTCCCGGGCAATCATATATTATCGGAGTGCAAGTCAAAGCCGCCACTAATACACTTCAATCATAAGGCTGTAACCGGCGGCTGCGACAGCATTACAAGCCCAATGTTTCATTTTCATTTGACGGCTTTGTATTTCATCAATCAAAAAAAATAAAAGAATAGCGAAGCTGCCTTGCTGCCGCAGGCTTTGCTATTGACCGACTGGAAGGAGATAGCATAAAAAGAAAGTGCTTGCACACCGCTTGGGGAAGCGCTGGCTGTCACGGCTACCGATCCCGATAGCTATCGGGAGAGGCGGTGTTGGCTATTTAATATAATGTTGTTATAGGATTTTTTCAGAGCATGCTTGCATGAGCCGGGCTAAAAAATACTATAACACACATTATGTTATTTAGCTTCAGATAGTTTTTTTGGCGTGGGTTTTTGTTTGTGGGTTTGGCTGCACTTGTTTGTTTTTTTTCTGTCTTTTAAAAAAACAAAGTAGTGCAGGTGCGTTGGCTTACAAAAACCATGACAAAAAAACTGACTGCAACACCGAACACCGCCCCTGTATTTTGGCGGTGTTAGCCGTGCTTGTGGGTCGGGCTTGGGGAGCTAATCGTATTGCTTGAAGCCTATTTTATTTCGGGGAGTTGGTTTGCTTTCTTTTGCCAATAATTCTTTCAAAACCATAAAAATATTTTCGATGTCTTTGCTGTTTCTTTCGGTAGTCTTATTATTGCTGCTTACCTCGTTTTCTAACTTAGCCAACTGCATTAATATTTCTTTATGCGTAAGTGCATATTCTCTCATTTTCACAAAAACCCTTATCACTCTTAAATTTACTTCTATTGCTGTTTTGCTGTTTAAAATACAAGATAACATTGTTACGCCCTGTTCTGTAAAACAAAACGGAGCATATCGTAACCCTTGTTTATCGGCTGCACTTAATATTGTATTTTCTTTCCACTTTTTAAATTCAGTTGCTGTCATTGCAAACATAAAATCTTTGGGGAACCGCTCTATATTTCTTTTAACAGCTTGCTTCAAAACTTTTGTTTCTATTCCATAGAGTTCTGCTAAATCCCTGTCCAGCATTATTTTTTCGCCTCTTACAACGTAGATGCGATTTAATATTTTTTGTTCTGTTACCAGGGCCTGTAATTCTTTCGATGCCATTGCAATTGTTTTGATTTTGTAAATATAAAACTTAAAAATTGGAGGTCACAATTTGTGACCTCCAATCCGGGCAGGATTCGAACTTATCAATACAGTAAAGCGTTTTAAAGGGAATGGCTATTAAATGGCTCGTTTTAAAATCAGCCGAACGGATGATGTTTTGCTAACTGTTCGGTCAAAGTTTCCAGTTCCTGTACTTCATACATTTCTGTACTGGTGATGTATTTATGCCCGGCCATATATTGCACCTGTCTTTTGTTATGTTGCCGTAACCAATGCAGGATTACGCTGGCTCTGATGTGTAAAGCATTTTTTATTTGTGGATTAATTCCTTTTAATTCTTCGCTTAATAAACTAATAATGTTGTGCATATTCCCATGGAACAAACGGTCTGCATTTCCCCCCTTGGGAGGATACAGGGGGGCTTTGTCTCTTGTGCCGCCGTGTATGTAAGTGTGAAGCGTTAATATTTGTTGAGTAGATAATTTTAATTCTCTGCTGTTGCTTCTTGCCGTTGATGGGATATAAATAATTCCTTCATTTAAATTGATGTGGTTTACTTCTAACTTTTCCAACTCGCCGCTGTGTAATCCTTGCCAGATTAATAAACCTACAATGATAATATTTCTTTGATGGGCTAAGTCGGTTTTGATTTGATGCAGTGATTGCTTTTGTAATTCCTTGTAAGCATTGTAAAGGTTCAGCAGTTCATCATACTTCAATGGATTTTGTATTACTGTTTTTGCCTTGCCTTTTATTCTTAAAGTTCTTGCAGGGTTTCTTGTAATTAGATTTTCTTCTTTTAAAAACTCAAAGTATTTGCTGATGCTGCTGATTCGTAAATTGATTGTTGATACATCTTTATTTTGTTGCTGCTCGTACTGTATATACTCCAACAGGTTTTTATATTCTACATTTTCAGGCTCATGCATTCCGTTTGCTTCTATCCACTTTAAAAAATAACCGACGTTTTGAACATGCCCGTTAACTGTGCTTTCCCTGTATCTTCTTTGCTGCAAATATTCTTTAAACTTCGCTGTCATGTTCGTTGATTATATGCGTATAGATTTGAGTTGATGCCAGGCTGCTATGCCCTAAAAACTTTGCAATCTCTTCTATGTCCATACCGCTTTGTAAAAGATGGGTTGCAATGCTGTGGCGTAAACCGTGCAGGGTTACATTTTTATTTATCTCCGCTCTTTGCTTCATCTGTTCCAATCGCTGGTAAAATTCATTCATACGGTTTCCGTTCTGTGATAAAAAAAATGCTGTGCCGTCTGCCGCTTCTTTCTTTTGGTAAGGTTTACCATTGGCTGCATGATTATAACTGTCTGCATGATTGTATAAAAACCATTCCCTGCCTTCCCGTAAATAATCTCTTATATCCTGTAAATGTTTGGCTGCTATGGGTACATACCGTTGTTTATTGCCTTTCCCTTTTCTTACAAACAATAACCTTTTTTGTAAATCAATGTCTGTAATATTTAAATTTTTCCCTTCGCTTCTTCGTAAACCACAACCGTAAAATATAGCTATGATTGCCCGGTCTCTTTGCCCGATGGCTATTGAGTTTTCTCTGTGTGGTAAAAAAGTAGCTTCATATAATTGTTTGATTTCTTCAATGGTTAAAATAATTCTTTCACTAAAACTATCCTCTGCTCTTTGGGCTGTACTCTCTACAATAAATTTTCCTGTGGAGTTGAGGAACTTTATAAAAACATTTACCGCATTGATAATTTTATTGATACTGCTACTGCTTAATGCTCCATCTTTTGTTTTATTTTTCCTTTGCTTAATGTGGGTTATAAAATTGTTGATATGGCTGGTTTCGATGCTTAAAACGCTTATGACGCCCTTTGTTTCCAGGTAATGCAAAAACTCCCGTACATGGATTGGCCAACTCTGTACCGTGCCTGTTGCATAGCCCAATGTTTGTAAATATTCTTTGTAACTTTTAAGTAAATAATTATACTGGGTTGATTTTATTTCAAGGCTAAGCATTGCAATATTTTTTTTGTGGGGTATGTCTTGTTTTGACTGATTTACTACAACCGCTTCATAAAACACAGTACAGGTAAAGCTTTAAGCAGAAGTAAATATTTTACAACCGCTTCCAACTGCTGCAACTGCTTACCTTATTTCCTCCCTTTCTTTTCGGCTGCCTGTAGCTTGTGTAGTATCGTATCTAATGCAGTGTTGATAGTGCTTTGCAGCTTTTCATATTCCTGATAGCTTACCACTTCATACAAAAAACCTTTCTTCTGATTGCCTGTAGTATCTTCTTTCCTTCGTACATAACCATAGCTTACTAATTCTGCCATGTACATTTTATAGGTGCCGGGTCTTTCTCTTAATGCTTCCCTTATTTGTTTATTGGTAAAGGTTTTAAGTTTGTTGGTTTGTACATATTCTTTCAGCCGCTCTAAAAATTTCCTACTGGCATAACCCAACTCGTCCGCTTTTTTCAACAAAATATTTTTCATTAACTCGTTGGCTTCTGCAATATCTTCCAACGTGGTTTCTATAAATACTTCGCCTGTTTCTTTGTCAACCTGGTGAGGCCGTTGATACTGTTTGTAAAAAGTAATGGCTTCTATAAATGCGATGTAGTGGGCATTCGTTCTACGTGGTTTAAAAACTTCCTTCGGTATTATAAGCTGCTCTGCATAAGGATTTACAACGCTGATGGGTTGCAATACTCTTTGTACATTCTGTAAAAGCTTTTGTATTTTTTGTTGCTCTGTAACGTCTATTTTTTTTGCAGATATTTTCCGTTGATAGTCCATTACTCTTTCGTCCTGGGTTTCGCTTTCATCTAAGTAAATCAGGAATGATCTGTTTGCATTGTCCTCGTATATGTGTTCGCTGGTGGTGCAACCGCCAATGCTCACAGGGCCTTTAACAGTGAGGTGTAAGGTTCTTGTATTGCCGCTCCGGTCTCTTACGGTAATGGTCTTGCTTATCTTTTGTTTGCTTTGTAATTCTCTGATGGGATAGAGTGCAGCAAATACGCCGTCGTAATCTTCAATCAATATAAGTTTGTGGCCTAAGTCATCATCAACGTAATAATAAAATGCATTGCCGCTTACTGATGTCAGTTCTATCTTATCTTCTGTTGGTATCAGTTCGCCAACCCTTTCCTGTAGGTGGCTCTTACCAACGCCTGAACTTCCAAAGCTGATGATGTGCAACGGCCTGTTTGTTTTACGGCTCGTAAAAACCAAAAACATAATAAGCCTGTTTACTTCTTCACCGATCACGCCGCTTTTACCGATGCAGTCATTTGTATGTTGTAATAAATTCGGTTGCTTCAAAAATGTTTCTGCTTCTGCGATTTCTTCTGTGCTTAGTGTTGGCTTGTTGTTATTACTTTTTAATTTGTTGCCGTCTATTTCTTTTAACCTGTAATCTTCAACCGTGTTGATCAGATGGCCTACGGCCTTGTGTACATACGTTGTAGATAGTGTAAAACGCTCCGCTGTTTTCTTTACCAGCTTTTCTGTTTGGGTTTCATTGTACAGGTCGAGGCTATGTCTTATACTGGGGTAAGTTTTAAAATCAATCTTTAGTGTTACCCGCATCGAGTGCAGTCCTTCTATCCTGATGCCTCCCAGTAATGCAAAAAGCATTTCTTCATGCTTCCAGGTTACATACTCCGGGTTGTGATGGTTTAACAGTTCTGCCATGTGGAAAGATTTTTTTAAAATTTCTTTTTAAGACTTATAAGTCGCAAAAGTAAATGATTGTTTCTTTTTAAACAAGTCTTATTACCATTGCTAAAGACCTTTTATACACTTAAATTTGCAAAAACACTGGCTTATTAAGTCTTTTAAATACTTATCAGTATGACAATAGGTGAACATATCATGCTTTTACGCAAGCAAAAAGGATTGTCGCAGTCGGAACTCGGCAAAGCCATTGGAACTTCAGGCGATGTAATAGGACGTTATGAGCGGGATGTAATTACGCCTTCTATTGATGTGATCGTTAATGTAGCTGATGCATTGGAAGTGTCTATTGATTTTTTAGTAGGTAAAACAAAAATGGTTTTGGATAAGCAAGCCGTTAAACGCCTGGAAGACATCAGCAAGCTGCCAGATGATAATAAAAGTTTTGTCCTCAACCTGATCGATATGGCGCTCAGGGATTTTAAAGTTAGAAAAGCTCACGCATCATGAAAGATATTTTTATTTTCCTGTTCGGTGTTTTTGGCGGTAAATTAATTGAAGATAATTTGCCCAACCTCCATTATAAAAAACTCGCTGCCGGTTTTGAAAAACACATAGCACCTTTTTTACTTACTGCATACATGGGCATTTTATACCTCGCTGCTAAAATTACCCGCAACAAAGATGTACAAAAAAATTATACTGAAGTTTTAGCATTCCTGACTATCGCTTTTATTCTCGCTAAAGTTATTGAACATAAAAAACAAACTGAAGCATAAAAAGCCACCAGCTTTTTAGAACTGGTGGCTTAATGTTTTACTTTCTTGCACTCGTGTACCACGAACGCAGGCAATGGGGATGGCAGGCTCTTAAACTATTTAATATTTCGTACACTAACATTTTTTTAAGCTTAATACTTTAAATCGCAATTTATTTTCATCTATAAAATAGTCGGAAAAATTTTGGATATCACTATTAAATGGAGTGAACTTTTCCAATAAATCTCTTATTTTTTTAAAATAAGAATTTTCATCCTCATCCATTTCAGTCTCTTCAAAATCATATATTGTTGAATATTGTTTTTCAAATTCACTACCATCTATTTTTTTTAGAATAAAATCTTCAACTATTGCCTTCAATTTATTGTTATTATCCATATCTAGTTTTTAGGCTTTGGGATTGCAGGAAGTCCGCCCATTGACGCGCGTGAATAATGGAAATGGACTATTGTATTAGTTTTTTCATTATAAATCACCTTTAAATTATATGCGTTATTATTTTTCAAGACCGTAGTTGTATAATAAGCTCTATATCCTGCTGCTCCTTGCGGGTCGGGTTGGCCTTTTGTTGATATTGCTCTCCTTAAATCAGAGATTGGTACAGTACGGTCTGGGGAAATATACCTTTTAAATGCTACATCTGAAAAACTAAGATTCTGATTTACACCTTTTGGCCCGACACCAACATTTGGGGCTACCGCCCCGGCTGCCTCTGCAAGCGCAACATTTGCTGATATGGTAATTACTCCAAGTAAATTTCGATTTGCTTCAGTTACATATTTATTTGTTAGTCTTATAATGCTTGCTTCGCTTAATCCCTTATTGTTTATTATAACTCTATTGTAATCAGAGTAATCCTTTGAACTCATCATTGCTCCACCAGCTAAGGCATCATAATATTTATGTACTGTATTATAAAAATCCACCAAATCACCTTTTTCCACTGGGTTTTCTTCCAAGTATGATTTCATTGCATCACTCAATGGTTTTATATAGTTCCTGCTTTGCAAGCCGAACCCTTGTCCTGCTTTTACTCTTTTATTTATTTCATTATTCGCAATTTTTATAGCTGCTAAAATTTGTGGATTTTTTAATGTATCTCCAAAAGGGTCAGAATTATAAATAGGATTATTACCAAATACAGAATATGGACTTAAAGACACATCAGGTTTAGGGTCTAAATTCCACCTCCTGCCTATCCTGCTATCGTACTCCCAATACTCCGCGGTAGTAATGTTATCATTTAGGTCACTTTCCTTTTCCTGCCCATTGATGGAGTATCGGTAATCTTTACCGGTTTGGTTAAATTTCCTTCCTGGCATGGTCATTCCGAATGGATAATAATCGTTTGCTGTTATAACATCTGCTGTGTAGTAATCAATGGTTCCGTTTCCTCCATCATGCCTAATCTTCTTATCGGACACAGTAACCAAAACATTCCCTAAATG
>JBBSJI010000118.1:0-7474 GCA_038257425.1 Chitinophagales bacterium | reverse complement strand
CCACTTTGGTCTGTAACTACCCCGCTGCCTGATTTTCCTTTTACTGTTACGCTCACACCAGATATAGGCATTTTCGTGTCAGGGTCGGATACTTTACCAGATACGATGACATTGGTTTGTGCAAAGGAAAGTGTTGTAAAAAATACTGACATCAGTATTAGAAAAAATTTAAAACAGTTTAGGTGCTGTTTTGACTTTTGGCTCGTCATCATAAACAATCGTTTTAGGTTAGTTTGTAATTACAATTAGCAGAAAATTTCTTTAACTTGCTAAAGACAGCGTAAACATAATTAATAACTTTTTTTATACTATACTGTACCATGCTGTTTTAATTAATACTTTTAAACAAGTTTTGTAAAGGAGAATTTGCTAAAATAAAAGTCTGTTGCTGAAACTAACAATCATCTTTTTCAATTGGATCTCACTTACCAAAACCACAATATGTCAACACTGCCCATGAAAGATTTTTTTAAGATTGATACTGACAAGAAAACGCCTAAGTACATCCAGATAGTTGAGGCTGTTACCAATGCAATAAAGCAAGGCAAATTTAAAAAAGGAGATGCTGTTTTTTCTATCAATGAGCTCAGTGATGAATTTTTGCTATCAAGAGATACTGTGCAAAAAGCATACAACATGCTGCGGCAAAAAGGCATCATAACTGCGGTGAAAGGAAAAGGCTTTTACATTAACAGAACAGATATTACTACTCCATTTAGAATATTATTGTTGTTTAATAAAATCAGCAACTATAAAAAACAGATCTACAACGCCTTTGTGGATACAATGGGTGATAAGGCTGTGGTGGATTTAAAAATACATCATTTCAGCACTCAGCTACTGGAAAGTTTAATTACCGAAAACCTGAATGAGTACGACTATTATGTATTGATGCCCCACTTTTATGATGATGCTGATGAAATTTATACAATCATTAAAAAAATTCCGGCAGAACAACTAATTATTCTCGACAGGGACCTGCCACATACCTACTCAAAATATGCAGGTGTTTACCAGGATTTTAAAAATGATATTTACAACGCTTTGGAATCCGGGCTGGATTTAATCAACAAGTACAAAAAACTTATATTGGTATTTCCCAAAATAATACCTTACCCAAAAGAAATTGTCACGGGATTCCGAAGCTTTTGCAACAGCCACAACCTTGCATACAGCATCATAGATGAAATAGAAGAAAAAACGATTATTGCAAAAAAAGAGGCGTATGTGGTGATAGAAGAAACTGACCTGGTTACCCTCATAAAATCTTGCCAAACAAAAAAATTAACTATCGGAAAAGACATTGGTATTATCTCCTACAATGACACAATGCTAAAAGAAATATTACTGGATGGAATTACTGTTATCTCCACCGACCACCAGGTAATGGGCGAAACCGCGGCTAAATTAATTTTAGAAAACAGGAAAGAGAAAATAAAGAATCCGTTTACTTTTATTAAGCGGAAGTCTTTATAAAGTTTAGCATCAAAGATCACTCATGATTAGAGATTGAATTCTCAATTACCGCATAAAAGCCGCTGCCACACCACCATCTACATTTATCACATTACCGGTACTCTTTGACAAAAAGCCACCTACCAGCACAAATACTGCATTGGCAATATCCGCTGGCAAAATCTCTTCATTCAGCAATGTGCGCTTTGCATAATACTCAGGCAATTCGCCTACACTGATGCCGTAAGCTGCAGCCCTGCCATTGGCCCAACCGCCTTCCCAAATATTGCTGCCCTGTATTACAGCATCTGGATTTACTACGTTTACCCTTATTTTATAGGCACCCAATTCTGCTGCCATCAACCTGCTCATGTGCAATTGGGCTGCTTTAGCAGTACCGTATGCAGTATTGTTGGGGCCGCTAACCAATGCGTTTTTACTTACTATATTTACAATGTCGCCATCCATTGCCTGCTGCTGCATAATGCTTGAGGCTGCTTTAGAAACATTGAACTGCCCTTTTACTAAAATAGCCTGCAGCAGTTCCCAATCTTCCATAGTGGTTTCGGCTATTGTTTTTGAAATAGAGATGCCCGCATTGTTCACCACAATGTCAATACCGCCAAAAGCCAATATAATTTCCTGATAGCCCTGTGTAATTTCTTCTTCCTTTGTAACATCCATTAATATATGGGTGCTATTATCGCTTCCAAACTTTTTAACAAAATCAATTGATGTATCAGCAAGCCTATCTTCATTGATATCGGTAAGTACAATGCAGGCTCCTTCTGCCGCCAGTTTTTCTGCTATGGCTTTACCTATACCACCGCCGCTGCCGGTGATGATGGCAATTTTTCCGCTTAGTGGTTTTGGCTTTGGCATACGCTGCAGCTTGGCTTCTTCCAACAACCAATACTCTATATTAAAGGCTTCCTGCATTGGCAGCGAAACATATTCACTCACCGCCTCTGCACCTTTCATTACATTGATGGCATTAATGTAAAACTCAGCCGCTATTCTTGCGGTTGCTTTGTCTTTGGCAAATGAAAACATGCCCACACCCGGATACAAAATTATTACCGGGTTGGCATCCCTTATCCCAGGGCTGTCTGCATGTTTGTGAATATCGTAATAGTCTGCATATACTTTTCTGTAGGCTTCAAAAGCAGGTGCAATTTTTTCTTTCACTGTTGCTGTATCACTCAAATTTTCACCTGGTGAAAGTCGCAATACCAGCGGCGAAATCTTTGTTCTTAAAAAATGATCGGGACAGCTTGTACCCATTGCTGCCAGTCGTTCTGCGTCGTAACTGTTTATAAATTCCAACACTTTTTCATCATCTGTAAAATGCCCAATCATCCTTGTATGACTGCTGCAAAAACCACGCAGCACAGGCGCCAGTAGAACAGCCTGTTTTTTTCTTTCGGCAGCGGCGGCAGCTGCAATTTTATTTCCACCAAAAACAGGTTTTAGTTTACCAATATTTTGTTCCAGGTATGCAGCATATTTTTCAATTACTTCCAATGTATTAATATAACTTTCATAAGCCGTATCGCCCCAGGTAAATAACCCATGCCCACCCAGCATGATGCCTTTAATATCAGGATTCTCCTGCAGACATTGTTGCAATTTTAATCCTAAATCAAAGCCGGGGCGTTGCCAGTCTACCCAGCCAATTTTACCATCAAATAATTCATGATTTATTCTCTTTCCATCCTTGCAGGCTGCAATAGCAATGGCAGCATCAGGGTGCAAATGATCGATATGTTTAAAAGGAAGAAATGCATGGAGCGGCGTATCTATTGATGGTGTTTTTGATTGCAAATCATACATACAGTGGTTAAAATATTCCACCATCTCATCTTCAAACTGCACACCACTATAAATGTTTTGCAAAGCAATCAACCGCTCTAAATGCAATGCAGCCAATCCATTTTTTTGTAAAGAACCAAGGTCGCCACCGGAGCCTTTAATGTACATGATTTCTGCAGGCTGCCCTGTTAATGGGTCGGTAGCAACAAGCTTGCAACTAGTATTGCCACCCCCATAATTTGTAATGCGTAAATCGGTTCCCAGTAAATTTGAGCGGTATATTAATAAAGCTACTTCATCATCATTAAAAACAGCCGCTACTTTTTCATCCCACAAGTAACTCACGTGTTTTAATTGCATTGTATCTGTAAATGCCATTTCAAAATTTTTAAGGTTATTAGTTAGCAGCATTCTGGCAGTAAAAATGGTCAGGTCAGATGCGTAGCACACTGGATTCAATTAGTAGCCTACATACTAAATTAGAATTTTTATGGGTGCACAGTAGCGTTGTAGCGGTAAATAATATGCAGCACAGCACAGGATAGTAAAACTTTATCATGCCCTCTTTTCGATGGTCGACTAGAAATATTTTATTAGAAGACACTACAAAATAAAGTAAGTTGAAATAATACAGTGTCAAGCAACCAGGTAAAATTAATGCTGTTACTATTTTTTTAACCAGCCATTTACTTGCATCCAGTTCCTGCACCTGTCCATCCAAATGTCTTTACTGTCTTTGATATACATACCAAAGCCATGCCCGCCAGTTTGGTAAATATGAATTTCAGCTGGCACGTTTTTACTTATTAAAGAATCATAAAAAAGGGTGCTGTTTTTTGGCGGCACGCCATCATCGTTACTTGCATGAACTAAAAAAGTAGGTGGCGTTTGATTAGTTACCTGTAACTCGTTGGAGTATAATTTTAATTTTTCCTGCGATGGTTTTTTTCCCAAAATTTGTTCGCCCGAACCAGCATAGCTGATGCCCGGCATAAAACTGATTACCGGGTAAATGAGCATCATAAAATTAGGGCGTACACTGGTATTACTTTCATTTGGTATATAACAGGTTTTAAAATGGGTGCCAGCAGTAGCTGCTAAATGCCCGCCGGCAGAAAAACCCATCATGCCTATCCTTGCCGGATTTACATTCCATTTTGCTGCATTGTCCCTTACTATTTTTATGGCTTGTTGTGCATCCTGCAATGGACCAATTTCCCTGTTTATCATCCAGGCATGGTTGGGTATGCGGTATTTTAAAACAAAGGCTGTTACCCCCATCTCATTAAATTTTTTAGCTACATCTGCACCTTCATGTCCGGCCGCTACCACCCAATAACCGCCACCCGGACAAATGATAACGGCAGCACCATTGGCTTTGTTTTTTGGTGGAAGAAATACAGTTAACGTTGGTTTTGAAATTTTACTAATAATCATCACCCCATCTTTGTACTCCGTAATTTCTTCATCTGCTACCGGCTTGCTGTTGGGTATGCTATCCTTATACAATGGAATGATTGTTTGGCTATACACAACAGGAGAAAACATTTGTATAATGACGAGTAGGAATAAAAGGTTATTTTTCATAAATAAATTTAATGGATGGCTATTTTAAAATAGAAAGAAATATAGTAAAGGTTATTAAAAATAAATTAACGCTGTGCTGGGCTGTACTGCAAAAAAGCAGATATCCATAAATTTGTATTTAATAAACTTGATGCTTTGTTATTTATCTTAGGTTATTACAAGTAATAAGATGACAGGAAAAACGATTGTACTATCATAACCACGAAATGGTTTATTGCGACACTTTGCTTATATGAAAAAACAAATAGGAAATTCAACTGTAGCGGTTATCATTCAGTCAATATTCTTTTTCTTCATAGTGATATTATTGGCTGCCTGTAACAACCACCCTACCCTGTTTCATAAAGTTTCTTCTTCACAATCTGGCATTACTTTCAATAATAGCATTGCCGAAAGTGACTCCATCAACCCTTTAGACTTAGAGTTTTTATACAATGGCGGCGGTGTAGCAGTGGGTGATTTTAATAAAGATGGATTGCCGGATCTGTATTTTACTGCAAGCATTGCGACCAACAAATTATACCTTAACAAAGGCAAACTTTCTTTTGAGGATATAACCGATAAGGCTGGCGTAGCAGGTGAAGGAAGGTGGAGCAATGCCTCCTCTGTAGTGGATATTAACAATGATGGCTGGCCTGATATTTATGTTTGTGCCACTATTAAAAAGAATCCTGAACAAAGAAGAAATCTTTTGTACATCAACCAGGGATTGAACAAAGAAGGCATACCAACTTTTAAAGAAGAGGCAAAGGCATATAATTTAGCCGATACCAGCCTCTCGGTACATGCAGCTTTTTTTGATTATGATAATGATGGCGACCTGGATATGTATTTGGTTACAACCAAACTGGCGCAAAGGGATGCTACTCAATTTATGAATAACAATGTGGGTGATACAGCTAAAGATGATTTCGACAAATTATTCCGAAACGATTGGGACAGCAGTTTGCAACATCCGGTGTTTACAGATATTTCAAGACAGGCCGGTATTGCACACACTGGCTACGGGCTTGGGGTAGCCATTGCCGATATTAACAAAGATGGCTGGAAAGATATTTATGTTACCAATGATTTTTATGGCAGCGATCTGCTGTACATGAATAACCATGATGGCACATTCAGTGAACAATTAAAAACTGTTTTTAAACACACTTCTCAAAATGCCATGGGCAATGATATTGCAGACATCAACAATGATGGACTGGCTGATATAATTGCCGTTGATATGAATCCCGAAGATAATTTCAGGAAAAAGAAAAACATGGGTGGCAACAATTATTTTCTCTATCAAAACATGATGAGCGGCAATTACATGCTGCAATACGTTCGCAATACGCTGCAATTAAACCAGGGGCCCAGGGTCAACACTCAGGACAGTATTGGCTTACCGGTATTTAGCGATATAAGTTTTATGGCTGGCGTGGCAGAAACGGACTGGAGCTGGAACCCCTCAATTGCTGACTTTGATAATGATGGCAACAGGGATATTATCATCACCAACGGTTACCCAAGGGATGTTACAGACCATGACTTTGCAGCCTTCCGGGCCAACAGCAGCAATACAGTTTCCAAAAAAGACTTGATAAAAGAAATACCGCAAATTAAAATTGCCAACTATGCTTATAAAAACTCCGGTGGCTTACAATTTAAAAAAGTAACAACTGAATGGGGATTGGAAACGCCGTCGTTTTCAAATGGAGCGGTATATTCAGATTTAGATAATGATGGCGATTTGGATTATATAATCAACAATATAAATGACGAAGCTTTTTTGTATGAAAACACCACTAACAGTAAAGAGAAAGTTAGTAAGAACTTCTTGTCTATTCAATTCAAAGGAGATGAAAGAAATGTAAATGGTTTAGGTACAGTTGCAGAAATTTATTATGCAGGGAACAACATGCAGGTATATGAAAACTCACCTTATCGTGGGTATTTATCAACTGTAGATACCAAAGCTTTTTTTGGATTAGATAGTATTGGAACAATTGATTCATTAGTAATAAAATGGAACAATGGAAAAAAGCAGACGATACAAAATGTAGCCGCCAATCAATTGCTAACGGTAGATATAAAGAATGCAAATGAAATAGCCAGAAGTCTTATAACCAATGCTTATAATAATTTGTTTACAGATGTTACCACTGCACTTGATGTAAATACATTTATGAGAGACCCAGACTTTATTGATTTTAATGAGCAACGACTATTACCACACAAACTATCTGAGTATGGCCCCGCATTGGCAAGTGGCGATGTAGATGGCAATGGCCTGGATGATATTATTGTAAGTGGTACGGGTGATTATCCGGCCAATATTTTATTGCAACAAACCAATGGAAAGTTTATTACCACACTCTTGCCTGTAGTAATCGGCAATGATGTACGCAGGCCGGAAAACCTAGGTACTATTTTGTTTGATGCAGATAATGATGGCGATTTGGATTTGTACATGGCAAGTGGCAGCAACCAGTTTGTGGCAAATACAAAAAACTACCAGGATTGGTTTTACACCAATGATGGCAAAGGAAATTTCACTTTTAATGAAACTGCTTTCCCTAAAAACTATACCAGTAAAAGCTGTGTAAAAGCGGTTGACATTGACAATGATGGAGATCTT
>JBBSJI010000117.1:0-7510 GCA_038257425.1 Chitinophagales bacterium | reverse complement strand
CTTTTGCCATGTTTGATAAAAAAGAGAACCGCTATGCCGGTTGTACCCGCTATGCCAATATCTCAGCCAGGGATAAGCGGCTTGAAATAGGCTGGACATGGATAGACCCACTCCTGCAGGGTAGCGGCATCAACAAGCACAATAAATACCTGATGCTGCAGTTTGCATTTGAAATACTTAATTTTAACCGGGTTGAATTAAAAACAGCAGGCACCAATTTAAAATCGCAACGGGCTATGGAAAAGGTCGGGGCGATAAGAGAAGGTGCTTTAAGAAAGCATAGCATCAATGATCTGGGTGTGATAAGGGATACTGTTTACTATAGTATTATAAATGATGAATGGCCGGCCGTAAAAGAAAATATCTTTAAAGAATTTTTAAAACCTTAACTACATAAAATATGAGAAAGATCATTCCCTTAATTGCGATGCTTGCTTTTCTATCCTGCAATGAGCAAAACAAAACAACTGAAACTGCCGCTCCAAAAGAAGACTTGTATAAAGAGATACAAACCGGCGGCGTAAAAGTTATCCCAATTGAAACGCCAAAAGGTAAATTCAATGTATGGACCAAAAGCATTGGCAGTAATCCAAAAATAAAATTACTATTACTCAATGGCGGCCCGGGTGCTACGCATGAATACTTTGAGTGCTTCGAAACTTTTTTACTGCCGGAAGGCGTTGAACTGATCTACTACGACCAACTGGGTTGCGGACTTTCAGACAACCCAAAAGATACAGCCATGTGGGACCTGGGCAGATTTGTGGAAGAAGTGGAGCAGGTACGCAAAGCTTTAAATTTGAACAAGGATAATTTTTATTTGCTTGGGCATAGCTGGGGTGGTATATTGGCTATGCAGTATGCATTAAAATACCAGGATAATTTAAAGGGCCTTATCATCAGCAACATGATGAGTAGTTGCCCTGCCTATGGAAAATATGCACAGGAAGTGCTGGCACCACAGTTCGATCAAAAGATCTTAGATACCATCAGGCAGATAGAAGCTAAGGGAGATTTTCAAAATCCAAAATATATGGAACTGCTGATGCCCAATTTTTATGCAAAGCATATCTGTCGTATTCCCATTGATCAATGGCCTGAACCGATGACAAGGGCTCTCAGTAAAACGAACCAGTCATTGTATGTTACCATGCAGGGGCCCAGTGAATTTGGTATTGGTGGTAACTTAATTAACTGGGATGTTAGCAAGGAGCTGCCAAAAATAAAAACCCCCACGCTCACTATTGGCGGCACACATGATACCATGGATCCTGAACATATGAAATGGATGAGCACGCAATTTGCAAATGGAAGATTTTTATTATGTTCCAATGGAAGCCATATGGCCATGTATGATGACCAGAAGAATTATTTTCCGGGTTTGATACAGTTTATAAAGGATGTGGATGGTGGGAGCTTTAAAGGGACAAAGTAGGAAAGTAGAAAAGTAATTAAAGTATATAAGGTACTGTCATTTCGACGTAGGAGAAATCTGTATAGCAACAATAATAAGAAAATAGATTTCTTCGCAGCCTGTGCTGAGGAACGAAGTATCGAGATGACAGAACAATAATGGGGCTCCACCTTTGGGAGAGCCCCATTATATTTAAAAATCTATCAGCCTGTAAGCCGGATTCTGTGCGATGTCTGACAGACTTCTCAGCATGACAAACATCCGGTTATCATTTATCTGGCTGCAACATTACTGTTACAATCTTGCTGCCTACCCTTCGGCATCGGACGAGCCGCCCTCAAGCGCCGGTATACGTGGCATTACAGCACACAAGGTTTACCCAATTAATACATTACTGTAAAAACCCGTGAGCTCTTACCTCACGTTTTCAACCTTATCCCACCTGGGGCGGGACGGTAATTTTCTGTGGCACTTTCTTCCCGCCTATGGCGAGACCGGCTATTAACCGGTGTGTTGCTCTTTGCTGTCCGGACTTTCCTTTCCGATAAATCGGAACGATAACCCGGCTGATAGAAGGTAAAGGTAAATTATATTTTGGCAGCAGGCATATACAACAAGCTTAAAGCTGCTGATTGCGCTTCCGTCCGGCCTGTAATCCCTTAAATAAATAGGTAAAGCAAGTATAAAAATTATTTTCTGAAATAATATTCAGCCAGTTTTTTTGCAATATCAATAGGCTTAGCTTCATCTGTATTGGTGAGAATTATTATGGACAGATTATCATTCACAAAACGCATGAATACGGATCTGAACCCGCTATTAGCACCACCATGTCCAACAAATTTATGTCCATTGTATTCATCAATAATCCATCCAAAGCCATAATAAGCTTTTGAATCTGCCTTATCTGAAGATTTAATAAACGGTTGCCATAGTTTTTCCCAATTATCTTTTTTTAGGATAATTTTTTCATCAGTAATTACTTTTGCCCATTTAATCATATCCGAAGAAGTGGAAAGAAATCCGCCACTGGGCCTAATAGCATACATAGGTGTGGAATTAATCAAGGTATCATGATTGTACATATATCCATTGGCCCGGTTGGGAACAATGAGATTAAAATCGGTCAGGTAACTATTATGCATTCCTGCCGGTACAAATAATTTACTATGAATATAATCCTGCCAAGGCATACCACTTACCTGTTTTATAATTTCAGCAAGCATGAAATAAGCTAAATTACAATACTCATATTTTTCTCCGGTTTTAAAATTTAGTGGTAAACCGTAGGCAGACTTTATAAGATTCAAATCAGATTGAATTTTAAAATTGTTATAGGCTGGAGGTTCTCTTTGCAAGCCTGACGTGTGCGACATTAGGTTTTTTATTTTAATCGGTCGCCAGGTGTCTGGTGCATCCGGAAAAAATTTATGTACTGAATCTTCAATTCTCAATTTACCCTCTTCCATTAATTTCATAATAGCAGTTGTAAAAAACTGTTTACTTACAGAGCCCAGCCTAATTACTGTTTCAGCTGTTACAGGTACACCTAATTCTACATTGGCTAATCCATACCCTTTGTTAACAACAGGTTGCCCATTTTTTATTACAGCCAGCGAAAGACCCACAATTTTTTGTTGATTCATCATTTGCTTAACAATTATATCGGTACTGTCAATCTGTGCAAATGAAAGAGATGGTAAAAAGAAAAAAATCAGTAATTTGTTCATGTCAGAATAATTATTTTATCTATAAAAATCGAAATCCCTCAATCTGTGTAAGCATATATTTTTTTATCAACGAAGCCGCCGTTCCAATTGCAGACAACACATAAATATACACCCCTCACCAAAAATATCAAAAATTAAACCACTGAGTATCATTCCTTCTCATGTCGCCTTTTGTAATTGTTATGTAGCTAAGAAATTAGATCAAGGCATTGGTACAAACTAAAAGCCTGTTACAAAAATGCAACAGGCTTTAAAATATAATTACTTAATTAGTATCATCATCGCAGCAAAATGGAAGTTCCCTGCCGCTTTTGAATTACCCCGTCCACATCAACAGCTTCAATCATCCAAACCACTGTTTGCATTTCCTGTATCTGGCCATTTATCCGGCCATTCCAACCCGGCCTGTCACTTTGCATCTGGTACAATAATTTACCCCAGCGGTTATACACCCTGAAGGAGTTAATAGAAACGATTCCCATTACTGATGGAAACAGATAATCATTTAAGCCGTCGCCATTAGGCGTAAATGAGGTGGGTACATATATCTCAATTTTTCTACGGGCTTTTACCAGTTGCGTATCAATGGTAACGCATCCCGTTACCGTTTTTAATTTTATAGTATACAACTGATCGGTAAGCCCTTTAAAAACCGGGTTATAAATCATGGCGTTATCAAGGTTTGTTGATGGCATCCATAACACGCTGTTGCCTATGGGCCTTGCCTGAAGTTGCTCTCTAAAACTCATAACCGCCATTTTTACGGGATAAGTTATCCCCGGTAAAGGTGCATCAATTACCACATCCAGTTGTTTTACGGAAATGGTTTGCGGACAAAGATTTGAGTTGACTGATAATTTTATGGTATAGGTACCAGGTGCAGGATAACTGTACACAGGATTTACCTGTGATGAGGTCTGCCCGTTTCCAAATTCCCATAAAAAATTAAGCGGCGTACCTGAAGTATTCAGCGTTTTGTTGGTGATGGGCAGCCGTAGATTTATACAGGTTGGCTCTACATAAAAATCGGCAACAGCAAATGGTAACACTTTTACATTGAAACTTATACTGTCGGTACATCCCTTATCAGATATGGTAACCATTTTAACGGTATAATCTCCGGGCCCTGCATAACTATGCGTAACATCCCTGGTGGTTGCAGTGGTTCCGTCGCCCAGGTACCACATATACTGCAGGGTACCCCATTGAATAGTGCTACTGTTTGTAAAAACAAACTGGTTATTGGTATTACATTGATGTGCACTGTTAATTGTAAATCCTGCAACAGGTTCTGGGTTAACAAATACATCATAGCTGATGGTATCTGTACAATTAAGATTTCCCATTACAAACAGGTTAACCCGGTATGTGCCCGGCTGGGTATAGGAATAGATCACATCCTGCGAACTTACTATAGTACCATCTCCCATATCCCACCGGTATAACAGTTCATTTGTGGAGATGCTGCTGGTATTGGTAAAAATAAACTCATTACCCTTAAAACATTGTTCTGTAGTATTTATGGTAAAGCCTGCCTTGGGACTTTCATTAACTATTACTGTAAATAAAGTACTGTCCTGGCAGCCGTTATCTGATGTAACAATTAGCCTAACAACGTAGGTTCCAAATTGAGCATAAGTATGTGTTACATTGGGAGCGGTGGATGTATTTCCATCACCAAGGTCCCAGTTGTAAGTTATGGTGCCCGATGAGATAGTACTGGTATTGGTAAAATCAAACTGGTGGCTATTAAAACATTGCTCTGTATTATTTACCGTAAAACCTGAAACAGGTTGCGCATGAACTGTGATCATTTCATCTGCCGTTGTTAAATTACAGCCCTGGAAGCTGAAAACGGTTGCATGGTAAGTACCCGTTTGCACTACATTATATTGTGTTCCGTTGGCGCCCGGTATAGCAACACCATTAAGGTACCATTGAATACTATCTGCCGGTTGAACCGTTAATACCGCAGCCTGCGGATCGCCCAGGCAATACACCGTTAACCCCGTTCGTACAATGCTGTTATCTAAAACTGCGGCTTTTACCTCCACGCTATCCGTAGTTAAACAACCACCACCACTATTAGTTACACTTAAAACATAGGTGGTGGTAACCGATGGTGTAGCAATGGGGTTCGATATGTTGGGGTCGCTTAGTCCCGTGACCGGGCTCCAGCTATAGGTCCACGCAGTGTTGCCGGCTATCCCCAATTGTACGGGAGCATTCTGGCAGGATAATCTATCAGGTCCTGCATTGGAAATAACGGTTAAGGTATCCCATAAATAAGCCCTATATATATCTATACAGCCATAACCTGCGAATGGAGTAACTTCCACTTCTAAGATTGTACCAGGGGCTGGGGGCGGATTAAAAGTAATAGTTTGTGAAGTACCAAGTATAGTGCTTGGATCATTAATATTCCACCACCTATATCCCATGTAACCGAATGGAGCAGTTACAGTTATAGAAGTATCATCAGGACAATACGTAGCACCGGTAAATGCGCTGCTGCATTCCGTATTTACATCTATATAAGCATAACCGAAATGTGCGGTAAATCCACAATCAGTGGTTATAAAGAATATTTCTATAGTCTTACCAGCCATGCCATCAAGGCTTATAGAATTTGCAGCCCAGTCTTTATATAAAACTGTAG
The DNA here is from genome assembly GCA_038257425.1 of Chitinophagales bacterium. Lineage (GTDB taxonomy): Bacteria > Bacteroidota > Bacteroidia > Chitinophagales > Chitinophagaceae > Ferruginibacter. The sequence continues at coordinate 1,707 of JBBSJI010000117.1, read as the reverse complement.
GATTTAACGGTGAAGGCAAGAAACCTGATACGCTGCCAACAATAAAAGGAAATGATGAACAGGTAATTATCGAATCATCTGTAACATTCCTCACTCTAATAAGTAGTCTTGGCTGGTTTGTACTGTCATGATTAGCTTGTCCATCCTGCAATACAGCAGCATAATTATAAATTAAGTTAAATTGATTTTGAGTTGTTGGAATTGTAAAACTGTAGGAAACTCCATCCAACTGGCCCCCACCCTGATCATTTCCCAGCTTGATCGAATAGCCGCTGCCATTTGGACAATTGATAGGAAAAAATCCCCAGGGATCTACTGAACCTCCCGGAATTGCAGGAATTATCTCATGTCGATTGACAACAGGTGGTGAAGGGAAGATGGTATATTGACTTGGAGAAACAAGGTTTCCCGTCCAACATTGCCAGTTATTAAAAGTACCCTCCTCAAAATCAATATTTGGCGGGCATTGAGCAGTTGTTTTAAAACTTAGCACACAGAAAAATAAAAAGATAGTGAAAGCCTGAATATTTTTTTTTATGCCTGAATAATTGTTGAAGTAGTAAAATTTCTTCATTGCTTATGAAAGGTTGATGGGATTGGGCTGAAAGATAAAGTTAATTTTGCTCAATTTGCCATTTTGGAAGGGGTAATAGAAAAAGATTCAGAACCAGGTTGACTTTACCGTCGCTATAGCCTGGATCATTATACTATGTTGGGTATGCTTATTTCTAAATAAAAGGCAAGTGTGCTTTAACAGTAGAGTACAATGAGATATTATAAAAAAAGACTACTCCGCTCCCATCGCTGAATTTTTCATACCAGTTGCAAGATCCTTCCCCAAATATTTTTCTATCCAGGCATGTACCAGGTAAATGACCGGGGTTAACACAATGGCCACTACAAACTTGTATATATAATTGCCCGTGCCTGTAACCAATACCTGGTGCAGGCTCCAGGCATCGCCCTGCCCCGTTTGAATACGTTTGCCTATATAAAACGCAATGAAGAGTACTACAAAGCTGTCAACCAGTTGAGAAACCAGCGTTGACCCCGTTGCTCTTAACCAGATGTTTTTTTCGCCGGTCATTTTTTTAATCCGGTGAAATATTAAAACATCAAGTAACTGCCCAATCAAAAAAGCTACGATTGAACCGATGATGATCCACAGCCCCTGCCCGAATATTCCCCTGAAAGCATTGTCGGGTTTATCAATACCATTACCCACGCTAAAATATTCGGATGGAGAAAGATTTATGGCGCCGGTGAAAATGAGAAATGCATAACTGATCAATCCAATGGTGAGGTAGGATAAAAACTTAACACCTTTTTTTCCGTAATACTCATTGATGATATCCGTCATAATAAAAACAACAGGCCATAACAATACACCGGCAGTTAGATGAAAGCTGAAAGGGCTGCCAAACAAATGGATATTGGCTCTTGGCACACCTGCGGTATCCTCCAGTGAAAATATTTTTACACCAATAACCTCTGCCAACAATGCACTGGTAATAAAGATACCTGCCAGTAAAATAAATAGTTTGGTGCTTTTGTCTTTGAGTATGCTGTGTATCATGTTTATGTGTAAGCTCCCCTTTTTTAGTACAGGTTGAAAGTAGACTATTTTCATGTTTTAATCAAAGCTATTGGGCGTAGTGGAGCGAAGGCGTAGCCGAAGCGGAACGGAGCCCAATAGCTTTGATGTTT